>NZ_JBFYGN010000033.1:0-46615 GCF_041079535.1 Comamonas guangdongensis
ATCTCATCCTTCGAGCAGATTGCTTTTCTGCAGCGGCTTTACCGCAACCAACTGCCTTTCCAGGTCGAACATCAGAGACTGGTGAAGGATGTGATGATCAACGAAGCAGGCCCTAACTGGATACTGCGCGCCAAAACGGGCTGGACCGGAACAATCGGTTGGTGGGTGGGTTGGGTGGAGTGGCCCAGCGGCCCCGTCTTCTTCGCCCTGAATATGGACACTCCGAACAGGCTCGGCGACCTAGCCAAACGCCAGAGCATTGCGCGCAAGGTTCTGCGCTCCATTAACGCGCTACCTACTGCGCCATAGATTCCGACTCCGGAGGCGCAAGCCCACCAGAGTTGCGTCTAGAAGAGAGCTTGCGGACTTTCTAGCCTCCGCTCGCGAGGTCCAAAGGACGCTAGGGCAAACACTGGAGAGGCCTTGGGAAGGTCGGGGCCTGGCCGAATGCTGCCAGTTGGCTCAAGCAAGCTTCCCCAAAAAATCGATGCAGGTGTTCAGTTGACGTGGAATGCGCACCAAGTGCGATTCACATAAAGAAAGCGCCGACCTTGCCGCCGGTGCTTGGATTTTGAGGCGTTGCCTACCAGCCCCAGACCAGGCTTTTGGCCACCCAGCCGCTTTGGCCGTTGTCGCGTTGCACCTGGACCCAGCCGCCCTGTTTTTTCAGCGTCCGCAGCAGCTCGTGCTGCTCGAGCCGGCCCACGCGGCCATGCTTCGGACCGGGGCCGGAGCGCAGATTCGCGGAACGCGCGGTCACCATCATATGCGGGGCCTTGCCGGTCAGCGGCGCGTGGACCCAGCCCAGCGTGGCCTCATGGTCCTTGACGCGCAGCCACTGCCCCTGGCGCTGGGTGATCTGCAGCGGATAGCCCCGGCTCAGCTCCCATAAGGTGGCGGAGCGGGTGCTGGGCTTCTCGCGCACGTTCACGCTTTTGCCCTTGATGCTGACGAATTCCCGGGCCTGAGCGACGGCTGGCAGCAGGCTGGTGCTGAGTGCGCCCAGCGCGATCAAGGCGGAGGTGGCGGCTTTGGTTGCGGCGTTACGGATCCAGTGGGCTGTGCGGCGTTGGTTGCAAGGCACGGGGCAGATTCTCCTTTTCTTGGCTTAAAACAGGCTGTAACCCTTATCGGACTTGCGTAGCTAGCTATGGTTCCTGTAGAAAGCTGACAGGGGCTGAACACCAGGCAGCCCGCAAAGGAATGCCATGACCCAGCCACCGAGCGCTTTATTGACCGCCTTGGCCGCAGCGGCCCTGCTGACGGCCTGCCAGAGCGGTGCGTCCGCTAATTTTTCGGCCGCAACGCCTGCCGTCCCGGCAGCTGCAACAGCCGTGGACCAGCAGACGCCGGGCCGGCAACTGCTGGCCGCCGCCGCACAGGGCGATGCCGTTGCCGTGCGCAATCTGCTGGCCGGCAACGCGCCTGTCGATGTGCAGGACGCCCAGGGCAATACCCCGCTGCTGCTGGCCACGGCGGCCAACCATATCGAGGTGGCACGGTCGCTGCTGCTGCATGGGGCCAGCCCCAACATCCAGAACCAGATGCAGGACAGCGCCTATCTGCTGGCCGGTGCCCAGGGCCGGCTGGAGATTGTGCGCATGACCATCTCCTATGGGGCAGACCTCAAGAGCACCAACCGCTATGGCGGCACGGCCCTGATTCCGGCCTGCGAGCGCGGCCATGTGGAAACGGCCCAGGCGCTGATCGCCGCCGGCGTGGATGTGAACCATGTCAACCGGCTGGGCTGGACCTGCTTGATGGAGGCCGTGGTGCTCAGCGACGGCGGGCCTCGTCATCAGTCCATCATCAAGGCCTTGATTGAAGCCAGGGCCGATCTGAATCTGCCCGACAAGAATGGAGTGACGGCGCTGGCCCATGCACGCCAGCGCGGGCAGGTGGCCGTGGTGCAGCTGTTGCAGGCCGCCGGCGCACGCTAGCAGACCTGCCGAAAGCGCTTGCCGGCTAAACGCTGGCGGCTACGGCCGCAGAATTCAAGCGCGTGCCGCGACGGCGCGCTGCTGCAGATTGCGTGTGGCGGCCGCCACCACAAAGGTCAGCACCAGGGTGGGCAGGGCCGCGCCCATGGAGCTGTTCAGCAGCGGCAGCAGGTGGTAGCAGGCGATGCCCAGCAGCCAGAGGGCAACGGCATCCCAGCGCACGGCGGGAGCGTTGTGCATCAGCTCCTGCGCGTTGCCGCCAAAGGCCAGCCGCCCCAGCATCACGCCGAACAGCGGCACAAAGCAGGAACTGAGCAGCAGCAGAAAAGGCTCGAGGCTGTGCATGGGCAGCACCAGCGCCAGCGCCGTGCACAGCGCGGCAATCAGCAGGCCCCAGCGCCGTATGCTCCAGGCCGGCAGCATGCTGTGGGCCGAGATGGCGGCCGAATAGGCGTCGCCATAGGCATTGTCCACTTCGTCGATCAGGACCAGGGATAGCGCGATCAGGCCGCCCTGGGCCAGCAGCAGGGCCGTGACCAGATCTTCGCTGGGCAGGGTCAATGCCACCAGCATGCCCAGTGCATAGCACCAGATATTGGCGACGGCAAAGCCGGTCCAGGTGGCGGTGAGCGCAGCCTTGCCGCTCTTGCCGTGGCGTGCGTAGTCGGCGACCAGCGGCAGCCAGCTGATAGGCATGGCGATCACCAGATCCATGGCCGAGAGCATGCTCAGGCTGCCGTCGCCCTGGCGGCTCGCCAGCGTGGCCAGACCCTGGGCGCCGGCCATGGCCAGAAACTGCCAGCTCAGCCACAGCAGGGACAGCACCACCAGCGGCAGCGCGATGCGCGAGACCAGGCGGCGCACCAGGGTGACCATGGAGCCGCTGATCAGCAGCAGGATGATGCCGCCCCAGAACAGCGTGGCCAGCCAGGGCCAGTAGGCTGCGGCCATGGCACCGCTCTGGCGGCCCAGGGCCACGCTAGCGTCGCGCATCACGACCAGCTCGAAGCTGCCCCAGCCCAGCAGCTGGACGATGTTGAGCACGATGGGCAGGCGCGCGAAGCGGCGGCCGTAGACGCCGTGCATGAGTCCGGCACTCGACAGGCCGCTGTCGCAGCCGAGCTTGGCGACCCAGCCCAGCAGGCCCGCACCCACCAGCGAGCCCAGGGCGATGGCCGCCAGCGCCTGGGTGGGGCTGAGCGCGGGCAGCAGATAGGCACCCATCTGCATGACCAGCAGGCCCACGCCCAGGCTGAACCACAGCGAAGCATGGTCGTGCCAGGCAAAGACGCGGTCGCGCGCGGCAACCGGGGCCAGGGCCTGGTTGGCAGGTTTGGAAGAGGATGAGGTCATGAATGCTGATGGGGTGGAGGTGGCGGCGGTTGGGGCGGGCTGTCCGCCCGGGCAAGGCCTGGCCGATTAAAGCATCTTGTGGCTCGCTTAGGCGGCGTCTGCCGAGGGGGCCGGCCAGGGCGGGCGGCAGGGCCGGGATCTCCGAAGGGGTGGGAGAGCTTTCGCCGCAGCGGCGGCCAGCGGGGATGGGGGGCCGGACGCTAGTTTCGGGTAAATACCTTGTTGGGTGTCGCTGAGCTTACATATAAATTGATCAAGCTACAAATTGACACGTTGGCGCAGGGTCTGGGTCTTGATTTGCTATCAGGAGGCGTACGGAATGGATCGCTTGAAAATCTCCACCCGGCTGGCGCTCGCATTCATGGCCATGATGGCCTTGATGCTGGTGCTGGGAGCCGTGGCACTTCTAGGATCGGCCGCACAGCGTGCGGCGCTCACCGAGATCACCCAGAGCCAGATCCCCATCATCCGGGTCCTGAACAATGTGACGGATGGCGTCAACGAGCAGGTGATCCAGTTCCGCAATCTGGCACTGTTTAACACGCAGAAGATCCAGACTTCCGCGCGTGCCGGCATCCAGAAGGCCCGCGCCCAGGTCCTGGCCGAGATCGAATCGCTGCAGCAGCTGATGCACACGGGTGACGGCAAGGCCCTGCTGGAAGAGCTGAAGCAGCGGCGGATGGCTTTTCTCAAGCTCGGCGATGAATATCTGGCGCTGCTTGACCAAGGACGCAAAGATGAAGCCCTGGCAATGCTGGAGAACCGCTTGCGTCCCACCCAGCTCGAATATCAGCGGGTCATCAGCGACATGCTGAGCCACCAGACGCGGATCTCCGAAGCCGCCAGCCAGCAGGCCGAGGCCGCTGCGGAGACCTTGTGGCACGAGGTATGGGTCGCGAGCGCGATCGCGGTGGCGCTGGCGATTTTCCTGGCCGTCGCGATCACCCGTTCGATCACCCGGCCGCTGGCTCAAGCCATGGTCGCTGCCGACCGGATCGCGGGCGGTGACCTGAGCGGCCAGATTGACGTGAGGTCCAAGGATGAGGTGGGCCAGCTATTGGGCGCGATGCAGCGCATGCAGCAAAGCCTGGTCACGACGGTGACCATGGTGAGGCGCAATGCCCAGGGCGTGGCCTCTGCCAGTGCCCAGATCGCCGCGGGCAACCATGATCTGTCGGGCCGCACGGAGGAGCAGGCCAGTGCGCTGGAGCAAACCGCGGCCTCCATGGAACAGCTGGGGGCCACCGTCAAGCAGAATGCCGACAACGCGCGTCAGGCCAATCAGATGGCGCTGAGCGCATCCTCGGTCGCGGCCCAGGGCGGCGAAGTGGTCGCCGAAGTGGTGGCGACCATGAAAAGCATCGATGAAAGCAGCAGCCGGATCGCCGACATCATCGGCGTGATCGACAGCATCGCCTTCCAGACCAATATCCTGGCCTTGAACGCGGCCGTGGAAGCCGCGCGGGCCGGCGAGCAGGGCCGGGGGTTTGCGGTAGTGGCGAGCGAGGTGCGGGCCCTGGCCCAGCGCAGTGCGGATGCGGCCAAGGAGATCAAGCAGCTCATCGCGACCAGCGCCCAACGGGTGGGGCAAGGGTCGCAGCTCGTGGGTCAGGCCGGCGGGACCATGAGCAATGTGGTCGCAGCCATTCGCCAGGTGACCGACATCATGGGCGAGATCAGTGCCGCCAGCCATGAGCAGAGCTCTGGCATGGCGCAGATCGGCGAGGCCGTGACGCAGATGGACCAGACCACGCAGCAAAATGCCGCGCTGGTGGAGGAAATGGCCGCTGCGGCCAGCAGTCTGAGCCATCAGGCCCAGTCGCTGGTGGAGGCCGTGGCGGCCTTCAAGCTGTCCGAACACGAGCCGGCCGGCCATGCCGCGGCTGTGATGTCCGCCGTCGGCAGGAGCAAACCGGCCGCAAGGCCGGCCTTCGGGGCCGCGGCAAGCGCCAGGCCTGCCGGTCGGCGCGGTCCCTCTGCCATCGCAGGAAAGCCTCAGCCTGCGGCGCAGGCTGATGGTGCCTGGGAGAGTTTCTGACCGGTCGGCCGGTTGAGAAGCCGGCCGCCTAGTCCCGATCGGGCGCGCCCAGCGGGAAGAGGTGGCGATAAGGGCGGGCCTCGTCCACGGCGCGCGCCACCGAGGGGCGGGACAGCAGTCTGGCCCTGTATGCAGCCAGCTTGGGCAGGTGCTCGCCGATAGGGTGTACCCAGTCGGCATAGAACAGCGCCGGCGCGGCCGCGCAATCGGCGATGGTGAATCGGCCGCCGCTCGCCCACGGCCCCGCAGGCAGGCGCTTCTCCAGCCAGAGGTAGCAGCGCTCGATCACGCCATGCGCATATTCCACGCCCGTGGGATCCCGGTCCGCCGGCGTGCGCAGGGCATTGCCGACGATGCGCTGCACCTGTAAATGCACATAGTCGTCGAAAACCTCGGTCAGCATGCGCGCCTCCAGCGCTTCATGCCTGTCCAGCGGCACCATGGGCTCGCCGCGGCCGTGAAACAGGTCGAAATACTCTATGACCGCATTGCTCTCGACGATCTCCCTGTCGCCATCGACCACGGCGGGGAACTGCCCCGTGGGCGTCAGCGTGCCGATGCGGGCCAGGTTCTCGGGATGATCGGGGCCCAGCATCCGGAACTCGAAGGCCACATCGCGCTCGTAGGCTGCGATCAGCGCTTTCCAGGTGAAGGACGACAGGGGGTGACCGTAGAGTGCAGGCGTCATGGATCGCTCCGGTGGCTGGCGGGACGCTGGCCATCATACTCAGGGCGTGCCGCCCTGTCTGCGAGAAATTCGGGCCGTGGCAGTCGCTAGCCGAAAAGCCAAGCCATGGCCCGGGCTCGTACCGAAGCCGAGAATCCCGCGGAGCAAAAAAAAGCCCGCACAAGGCGGGCCGGGTGATGGTCTGACCAGCGCTTTGCAGTGCTGGTGTTAGATCATGTTACTGGATTTTTGCGCTCTTGCGCAGCTGATCCTGGAATTGCTGCAGCTTTTGCTGTTGCAACTGTTGCACGATCTGGGGCTTGACATCTTCGAATTTTGGCAATTCGGCCTGGCGCTCGTCGTCCAGGCGGATGATGTGCCAGCCGAATTGGCTCTTGACGGGGGTGTCCGTCATCTCGCCCTTCTTCAGCTTGACCAGGGCTTCGGTGAACTCGGGCACGTAGTTGTTGGGGTTGGCCCAGTCCAGATCGCCGCCGCGGGCACCCGATCCGGGGTCCTTGGATTCCTTTTGGGCGATGTCTTCAAACTTCTTGCCGCCCTTGATTTCGGCAATGATGGCCTTGGCGCGGTCTTCGGACTCGACCAGGATGTGGCTGGCCTTGTATTCCTTGCCGCCGTTGGCCGCCACGAACTTGTCGTATTCGGCCTTGGCTTCGGCATCGGTCACGGCGTTCTTCTTCTGGAAGTCCTCGAACAGCGCGCGGATCAGCACGGTCTGGCGTGCCAGTTCCATCTGCTGCTTGTAGGCGTCGGTGGCTGCCAGGCCGCGGCGGTTGGCTTCCTGCATGAAGACTTCGCGGGCGATGACTTCGTCCTTGATCATCTTGTCCATCTCGGGCGTGACGGGCTGGCCGCTGGCTTCGATCTGTGCCTTCAGAGCGTTCACGCGGGCCGTGGGCACGGCCTTGCCGTTGACGATGGCCACATTCTGTGCCGAAGCGGACAGGGCTGCAGCGCCCAGGACGGCGGCGGCCACCAGACGGGCCAATTGCTTTTGATTCATGCTCATTCGAATAGAGATTGAGAAAGGTGAATTAGATTTCTTCCCATACGCAACAGGCTCCGTGAAGACGGAGCCTGAAGTCATAGAACTTCAATGGCGATGGCATGAACACCTTGGTCAATGAAGTCATGCAACGCATCATACACAAGGCGGTGGCGCGCTACACGGGTTTTTCCGTCAAAGCCGGCGCAGGCAATGCGGATGCGGAAATGGGTGCCCACGCCGCTGTCGTTGGCGCCGGCATGGCCTGCATGCTTGTAGCTTTCGTCCAGCACTTCGAGCTGGGTGGGAGCCAGGCGCTCGCGCAGCGCGGCGGTCATGGCTTCGGCAGTGATGGCGAGACTCATGGCTGCTTGCCCTCCGAGTCTGCGGGCCGTTCTTCCTGGGGCAGGTAGCGGCTCATATAGATGGCCTGGGCAATCACGAACACCACCATCAGTCCCATGCCGCCGAACAGCTTGAAGTTGACCCAGCTGTCGGTGTCGAAGTGGTAGGCCACCCAGAGGTTGAGTGCGCCCATGAGGGCAAAGAAGGCCGTCCAGGCCCAGTTGAGCTTGAGCCAGATGGCGTCCGGCAGCTGCAGCTGCGCGCCCA
Source organism: Comamonas guangdongensis (assembly GCF_041079535.1). Lineage (NCBI taxonomy): Bacteria > Pseudomonadati > Pseudomonadota > Betaproteobacteria > Burkholderiales > Comamonadaceae > Comamonas > Comamonas guangdongensis. The sequence goes on from NZ_JBFYGN010000033.1 coordinate 7,617, forward strand.
TGACCGAGCGCAGCAGGTTTTTGCCAAAGCCCAGCTGGCCGATCAGCAGCGCGCCGCCCATGAGCCAGTACAGCACCGTGGGCTTCCATTTGATGAAGCTGTCGTTGTGCGCGAGCAGGGTGGCGCCGCCAAACAGCACGATCACGCCCAGGCTCACCCATTGCATGGGCTCGACCTTGCCGTGCTTGAAGCGCAGATAGGCGATCTGCGCGATGGTGGCGACGATGGCCACGGCCGTGGCGGCATAAATGCCCCAGACCTTGAAGGCCACGAAAAACAGAATGATGGGGAAAAAATCAAGCAGCAGCTTCATGCGTGGAACAGTTGTGGATTCCATGACCTGCGTGCCGCACATGCGGGTGCAGGCCCAAAGACCGCATCATGCACCAAAGCGCTGCCCCTACAGAGGGCAAAGCCTTGTGCTGCGGACGGGATCAGCTATCAAAGAAAGCAGCAATACCGGCCCGGGCCGGGCAAGACCGTTGAAATCCGCTTCGGCCTTGTGCCGGCCTGCAGCGCCAGCCCTTATTCCTGAGGCTGGAAATCCAGCGAGGCCGAATTTATGCAATAGCGCAGGCCGGTATCGCTGGGGCCGTCGGGAAAGACATGGCCCAGGTGGGCGCCGCAATTGCTGCACACGGTTTCGGTGCGCACCATGCCGTGACTGCGGTCCACGATTTCGGTGATGGCACCGGGCACGGCCTGGTCGAAGCTGGGCCAGCCGCAGCCCGCATCGAACTTGGCGCTCGAGTCGAACAGCTTGCTGCCGCAGCAGATGCAGTGGTAGCTGCCATCGGCCCAGAACCGCTCGTACTTGCCGGTAAACGGGCGCTCGGTGGCCGCATGGCGCGTGACCTGAAAGGCCGCGGGCTCGGCCCCCTTGTCCTGCAGCAGGGCTTGCCATTCTGGATCGGATTTCTGGACGGGAAAGCTCATGATGAACAGCTGATTTCGATGGAGGAAGCCCAGTCGGGCGGGAGTCCGGCCCAGTCGGCGTGGTCCGGGTGCGGGTCATAAGGCGCTTGCAGCACGGCCAGCATCTGCTGCACCGGCGCGAAGTCGCCTGCCTGGGCGGCGCGGATCACGGTCTCGCCCAGATGGTTGCGCAGCACGAAGCGCGGATTGGATTTTTGCATCAGATCGACCGCCTGTGCTTTATCCACTTGCGCCAGCTGCTCCGAATAGGTGAGCGACCAGGCATCGAAGGCGGCGCGGTCGAGAATGATGTCGCGCAGCGGCTCGAAATCGGGCCGGGCTTCCTTGGCCTGTGCCACCGCATCGGTCAGGCGCGTGAAGAAGATGGTGTAGTCGACCCGGTTGTCGGCCAGCAGCTGCAGCAGCGGGTTGACCAGCAGCGCAAAGCGGCCTTGCGTGGGCTCCGTGTCCGGCGCATTGGCGGGCAGGCCCAGCTTGGCCAGCATCTGCGCTGCATAGGCGGCGGGAAACACGCTCTTGTAGGACTCCAGGGCCGCAATCGTCAGCTCCTCGTCGCCGATCAGCGGCAGCAGGGCCTGACCCAGGCAGTACAGATTCCAGTAGGCAATCTGCGGCTGGCGGTTGAAGGCATAGCGGCCCTGGCTGTCGCTGTGGTTGCAGATATGGCCGGGGTCGAAGGCGTCGAGAAACTGGAACGGGCCATAGTCTATGGTCAGGCCCAGAATGCTCATATTGTCGGTATTCATCACGCCGTGGCAAAAGCCCACGGCCTGCCACTGGGCCAGCAGCCGCGCCGTGCGCTCGCTCACGGCCTGCAGGAAATTGGCATAGGCATTGCCGGCCAGGGCCTCGGCGCTGCGGCATTCCGGATAGTGCTGATCGATGACCAGGTCGGCCAGGGTCCTGAGCTCGGCCTGCATGTCCCGGGCCGCAAAGTGCTCGAAGTGGCCGAAGCGGATAAAGCTCTCGGCCACGCGGGTCACGACGGCCGCGGTTTCCAGGCTCTCGCGCGCCACGGGCAGGGGCGAGCCTATGAGCGCCAGGGCGCGCGTGGTGGGTATGCCCAGCGCCGCCATGGCCTCGCTGCAGAGGAATTCGCGGATCGAGGAGCGCAGCACGGCGCGGCCGTCGCCCATGCGCGAGTAGGGGGTGCGCCCGGCGCCCTTGAGCTGGACCTCGTGCCCCTGTTCCGTCTCACCGAGCAGAATGGCGCGCCCGTCGCCGAGCTGCCCGGCCCAGACGCCGAACTGGTGGCCGCTGTAGACGCTGGCCAGGGGCTGGCTGCCCGCGGCCACGGCATTGCCGGAGAGCACCTGCAGCGCCTCGTCGCTGGCCAGCCAGTCGCGGCTCAGCTGCATCCAGCGGGCCGTGCTGGTACTGGTCGCGACCCAGTGCGGTGCAGGCACGGGCGCGGGTTGCAAGGAGGTGAAAAAAGCCGGGCCCAGGGCTTCCAGACGGCCGGGCTTGCGCCATTGCGGGGCAAAGGATTCGCTCATGCTGGCATTGTGCTTGAGCTGCGGCGGGGCCGGGGGCAGCAGGGTTGTTGCCAGGGTCCCTGGAGGCGGAGGCGGGTGCGCCCGGCCTAGGTCTTTCCCTGATTGTGGGGCTCTGGTCCAAAGGAGGGAGGCTCAAAAAGGTCGCCGCGATTACGCATTGGTGACAGTCCTCAGATACCGATGCCGGCGTCCGGGCTAGGATGCTGCGCGACTACCACAATGATTATTGAGGAGACATGCCAATGTTGGGTCTGATGCAAAGCCAGCCGCTGCTGATTTCGTCCCTGATCGAATTTGCCGCACGCCATCACAGGGACGCAGAGATCGTCTCGCGTCGTGTGGAGGGCGATATCCATCGCTATACCTACAAGGATCTGGCCGGCCGCGCACGCCAGCTGGCCAATGCGCTGGACGCCATGGGGCTGCAGCCCGGGGATCGCGTGGCCAGCCTGGCCTGGAACGGCTATCGCCATATGGAGATGTACTTCGGCGTCAGCGGCTCCGGGCGGGTGCTGCATACCGTCAACCCGCGCCTGCATCCCGAGCAGATCGCCTGGATCATCAACCATGCCGAAGACCGGGCGCTGTGCTTCGACCTGAGCTTTTTGCCCATCATCCAGGCGGTGCATGCCAAGTGCCCCCTGGTCAAGCAATGGGTGGCGCTGTGCGATGCCGACAAGCTGCCCGCGGACAGCGGCATTCCCGGCCTGGTTAGCTACGAGGCCTGGATAGGCTCCCATTCCGACCAATACCAGTGGCCGCAGTTCGACGAGAACACGGCGTCCAGCATGTGCTACACCAGCGGCACCACGGGCAACCCCAAGGCCGCGCTCTACAGCCACCGCTCGAGCACCTTGCATGCCTATGCCGCGGCGCTGCCCGATGTGATGTGCTTGTCGGCCCGGGACTCGGTGCTGCCCGTGGTGCCCATGTTCCACGTCAATGCCTGGGGCATTCCGTACTCGGCGGCTCTCACGGGCTGCAAGCTGGTCTTTCCGGGACCGGCGCTGGACGGCAAATCCGTCTACGAGCTCATGGAAGCCGAGGGCGTGACCTTTGCGGCCGGCGTGCCCACCGTGTGGCAGATGCTGCTGAGCCACATGAAGCCCGCGGGCCTGCGTTTTTCCACGCTCAAGCGCACGGTGATCGGTGGCTCGGCCTGCCCGCCCGCGATGCTGAACACCTTCCAGGATGAATACGGCGTGAGCGTGTTGCACGCCTGGGGCATGACCGAGATGAGCCCGCTGGGCACGCTGTGCTCGCTCAAGAACAAGCATCTGGAAATGCCCAAGGATGAGCAGATGAAGATCCTGCAAAAGCAGGGCCGTGCCATCTACGGCGTGGAAATGAAGATTGTCGGCGACGACGGCCAGGAGCAGCCCTGGGATGGCAAGAGCTTTGGCGATCTGCTGGTGCGCGGCCCCTGGATCATAGACAGCTATTACAAGGGCAGCGCCAGCCCCCTGATCCAGGGCGACGACGGCCATGGCTGGTTCCCCACGGGCGATGTGGCCACCATCGATGCCGACGGCTATATGCAGATCACCGACCGCAGCAAGGACGTGATCAAGTCCGGCGGGGAGTGGATCAGCTCCATCGATATCGAGAACATCGCCATGGCCCATCCGGCCGTGGCCATGGCTGCCTGCATAGGCATGCCGCATCCGAAATGGGATGAGCGCCCGATTGTGGCCGTGACCAGGAAGCCCGGTGCCGAACTCAGCCGCGAGGAACTGCTGCAGTTCTACGAGGGCAAGGCCGCCAAGTGGCAGGTGCCCGATGACGTGGTGTTCGTGGAGTCCATCCCATTGGGCGCCACGGGCAAGATGCTCAAGACCAAGCTGCGCGAGAGCCTCAAGGACTACAAGCTGCCTACGGCCTGATCGGTGGCCCGCGGCCATTGTCGCCGGACGCTGGCCGCTTTGCGCCTGCCGGCCCGGCCCGCCATGCGGGTCCGGCCGGCTTTGTGCGTTGGATCTTGGATGCTATCGGCGCTGCGTCCTTGGTGAGAAAGTGCATGTTGCTATATTTTCTATAGCCTTCGTGGGCGGGAGAGTGCATAGTCGCAAAGGTGATATCGGCTAGGGCAATCACCAAGCGGTGACGCAGAGCTTGCACCTTAGTCTGGGCGTCCCTCATAACTAGCAACGGAGACGCTCTATGAAGTTTGCAATCAAGGCTTTGACGGCATCGGTGGTCCTGGCTTGTGCGGGTGGCGCGATGGCGCAAAAAGGGGAGACCGTCAAGATCGCCTGGATAGACCCGCTCTCGGGCCTGATGGCGGCCCTGGGCTCCAACCAGCTCAAAAGCCTGCAGTACACGGCCGAAGAGATCAACAAGAGCAATACCTCCGGAGTCAAGTTCGAGATCATCGGCATAGACAACAAGCTCAGCCCGCAGGAGACCACGGCCGCGCTGCGCTCGGCCATGGACCAGGGCGTGCGCTATGTGTTCCAGGGCAATGGCTCGGGCCCGGCGCTGGCCATCATGGATGCGCTGGAAAAGCACAACGCGCGCAACAAGGGCAAGGAGGTGGTGTTCCTCAACTATGCGGCCGTGGACCCGGATCTGACCAACAGCAAGTGCAGCTACTGGCATTTCCGTCTCGATGCCGATACCTCGATGAAGATGGAGGCGCTGACCACCTATATGAAGGACGTTCCGGAGATCAAGAAGGTCTATCTGATCAACCAGAACTACTCCCATGGCCAGCAGGTGTCCAAGTACGCCAAGGACATGCTCAAGCGCAAGCGTCCCGATGTGGAAATCGTGGGCGACGACTTCTCGCCGCTGGCCCAGGTGCGCGACTTTGCGCCCTACGTGGCCAAGATCAAGCAGTCGGGCGCCGACACGGTGATCACCGGCAACTGGGGCTCGGACCTGGCTTTGCTGGTCAAGGCCGCCAATGATGCGGGCCTGAACAACGTCAAGTTCTACACCTATTACGGCATTGCCACGGGCGCCCCCACGGCCATGGGCGCGGCCGCCGCGGGCAAGGTCTATATGGTGGGCTACGGCCATCTGAACATGCCCGGCACCATGGAGAAAATCGTCAAGGGCTTCAAGGCCAAGGTCAACGACGATATGTACACCGGCACCGTGTACACGGGCCTGAACATGCTGGACCAGGCGTTCGCCCGGGCCAAGAGCACCGACCCCGTCAAGGTTGCTGCGACCATGGAAGGCATGAAGTTCCAGAACTACAACGGCGAGGTCGAGATGCGCAAGACCGATCACCAGCTGCAGCAGGGCCTGTACATCACGCGCTGGGAAAAAGCCGGCGGCAAATATCCCATGGACTCCGAGAACACCGGCTACACCTTTGTGCCGGTCAAGTACTTCGAGCCCTATGTGGCCAGCACCCCCACCAGCTGCCAGATGAAGCGCCCGTCCTGAGTCCGGGCCGGAGCATCCGCAGGGCGCCTTGAGGGCGCCCTTTTCATGCGGCATCTGCGCCGCATCGGCTTTCAAGTTCCGGCATGTGTCTCCCAGGCGTCCGCAAACAGCGCTTATCTGCGGCCGCAGTCGCCTGGGCGATAGTTACTAAGGCTTTCCCCAGCGGGAAAAAGTCTACCAGCCGGTAGATTGGCAGCGCGGCAATATCAAAAATGATGAAAGGAGACAAGCATGAAATGGGTTATGCGCGCAGCGGCTGTTTCGGCTATGGCGGTTGGAGCCGGCGCTGCCTGGGGGCAGAAGGGCGAGACCGTGAAGATCGCCTGGATCGACCCCTTGTCCGGCCTGATGGCGGCCGTGGGAACCAACCAGCTCAAGACCTTTCAATTGCTGGCCGAGGAATTCAACCGGAAAAACGCTTCGGGCGTGAAGTTCGAGATCGTGGCGCTGGACAACAAGCTCAGTCCCCAGGAGACCACGGCCGTGCTGCGCTCGGCCATGGACCAGGGCGTGCGCTATGTGGCGCAGGGCAATGGCTCGGGACCGGCGCTGGCCATCATGGATGCGCTGGAAAAGCACAACAACCGCAACAAGGGCAAGGAGGTGGTGTTCCTCAACTATGCGGCCGTGGATCCGGACCTGACCAACAGCAAATGCAGCTACTGGCATTTCCGCCTCGATGCCGATACCTCGATGAAGATGGAGGCGCTGACCACCTTCATGAAGGACGAGGCCGATGTCAAAAAGGTCTACCTGATCAACCAGAACTACGGCCATGGTCAGCAGGTGTCCAAGTACGCCAAGGACATGCTCAAGAAGAAGCGCCCCGACGTGCAGATCGTGGGCGACGATTTCTCCCCGCTGGCCCAGGTGCGCGATTTCGCGCCCTATATCGCCAAGATCAAGCAGTCGGGCGCCGATACGGTGATCACCGGCAACTGGGGCTCGGACCTGTCGCTGCTGCTCAAGGCCGCCAATGACTCGGGCCTGAACAGCGTCAAGTTCTATACCTATTACGCTTTCGGCGCGGGCGCTCCCACGGCCATGGGCGCGAACTCCGACGGCAGGGTCTATGTGGTGGGCTACGGGCACTACAACATGGGCGCGCCCATCCAGCCCGTGATGGATGGCTTCAAGAAGAAATTCCACGACGATCTCACGCAAAGCTCCATCTACCATGTGTTTGCGCTGCTGGATGCGGCTTTTGTGAAGACCGGCTCCACCGATCCGGTCAAGGTCGCGGCCACGCTGGAAGGCATGCGGCTCAAGAGCTTCAACGGCGAGGTGGAGATGCGCAAGACCGATCACCAGCTGCAGCAGGGGCTGTACATCACCAGGTGGCAGAAAGCCGGCGGCAAGTACCCGTATGACGCCGAAAATACCGGCTACACCTTTGCTCCCGTGAAGTACTACGAGCCCTATGTAGCCAGCACTCCCACCAGTTGCCAGATGAAGCGTCCGTCCTGAGTCCGGCCAGCTTTTCCTTCTCGCGCTGCGGCCTGCGCCGCCAAAACACGCCCTACAGGCGCGGTCCGCAGCGGTTCCCTTTGACGTATCTGAGAGCAAGGCAACTCGATGACGCCGGAATTTTTCACCATATCGCTGCTCAATGGCGTGAGCTACGGACTGCTGCTGTTCATGCTCAGCTCGGGCCTGACGCTGATCTTCAGCATGATGGGCGTTCTGAACTTCGCCCATACCAGCTTCTATATGCTGGGTGCTTATTTCGCCTACACGCTCAGCGGCATCCTGGGCTTCTGGCCCGCGCTGTTCATCTGTCCCGTGCTGGTCGGGGTGCTGGGCGCGCTTTTCGAGCGCTACAGCCTGCGCCGTGTGCACAAATACGGCCATGTGCCGGAGCTGCTCGTGACCTTCGGCCTGTCCTATCTGGTGCTGGAGGTGGTGCAGCTGGTCTGGGGCCGCGGCACCGTGCCCTATGGCCTGCCGCCCGCGCTGCAGGGACCGCTGTTCACGCTCTACGGCACGCAGTTCCCCAGGTCGCGCTCCTTCGTGATGCTGGTGGCCCTGCTGATGCTGGTCGCCGTGTGGCTGCTGCTGACCCGCACGCGCATCGGCCTGGTGATCCAGGCCGCGCTCAAGAACCCCGAGATGGTGGAGGCCCTGGGCCACAACGTGCCGCGCGTGTTCATGATGGTGTTCGGCGGCGGCTGCGCGCTGGCGGGCCTGGCAGGCGTGATCGGCGGCAACACCTACGTGACCGAGCCCGCCATGGCCGCATCCGTGGGCTCCATCATCTTCGTGGTGGTGGTGGTCGGCGGCATGGGCTCGCTGGCCGGCGCCTTCGTGGCCTCGCTGCTGATAGGCGTGGTGCAGACCTTTGCGGTGGCGCTCGACTGGTCGCTGGCCGGGCTCTTCACCTCCATGGGCCACCAGGTCAATGAATCCAGCTTCGGCTGGCCGGTGCTGCGGCTCACCCTGTCCCAGGTGGCGCCGATTCTGCCCTATCTGTTTCTGGTGCTGATCCTGATTTTCCGCCCCAAGGGCCTGCTGGGTACGAGAGGGGATTGAGCCATGTCTTCGATTGCAAAACCGACCATGAATTCTTCTTCGGCTGCCCAGGGCCAGGAACAGGCGCATTACCGCTTCCGGCCCATGAACATCGGCCGCATCGTGATCTGGAGCCTGTTTGCGCTGGCGCTGATCGTGGCGCCGCTGGTGTTCACCAGCTCGCTGGCGCTGACCATGCTCAGCCAGATCGGCTATCTGATCATCATCTGCCTGTCCTACAACATTCTGCTGGGGCAGGGCGGCATGCTGAGCTTCGGCCATGCGGTCTATACCGGTCTGGGTTCTTTTCTCGCCATCCACGCGATGAACAAGGCCGGCTCCGGCGAGTTGCCGATTCCGCTGGTGCTGATCCCGATTGTGGGCGGTCTCGCAGGCCTGTTCTTTGCGGCCCTGTTCGGCTATGTGACGACCAAGAAGTCGGGCACGACCTTCGCGATGATCACCATGGGCCTGGGCGAGCTGGTGGCGTCGATGGCGCTGATGTTTCCCGAGTTCTTCGGCGGCGAGGGCGGCATCACCACGGACCGGGTCTACAGCAAGTTCTTCGGCCTGGACTTCGGCTCGGGTCTGCAGGTGTACTACCTGATCGCCGCCTACTGCTTTGTCTGCACGGCCGCCATGTTCGCCTTCACGGGCACGCCGCTGGGCCGCATGCTCAACGCCGTGCGCGACAACCCCGAGCGCGTGGAGTTCGTGGGCTACAACACCCAGCGCGTGCGCTACTTCGCCTTCATCATCTCGGGCTTTTTCGCGGGCATAGGCGGCGGCCTGGCGGCCATCAACTTCGAGATCATCACGGCCATGGACAGCGTGAGCGTGGTGCGCTCCGGCGGCTATCTGCTGTTCACCTTCCTGGGCGGCGCGACCTTCTTCTTCGGCCCCATCATCGGCGCCGTGCTGCTGGTGCTGGCCTCGGTGCTGCTGTCCGAGCTGACCAAGGCCTGGCTGCTGTACCTGGGCCTGGTCTTTCTGCTCATGGTCATGTATGCGCCGGGCGGCGTGGCCAGCCTGATCATGATGAATCTGCGCGTGGCCAAGTTCGGGCATTTCAAGCGCCTGCTCATGCCGTATCTGTGGCTGCTGGCTGCGAGCTGCGTGACGGTGCTGGGCGCGGCCGCGCTGATCGAGATGATCTACCACCTGCAGCTCAATGCTGCGCTGGGCTCCAAGGTGGCGTTCCTGGGAGCGGAGCTGGACACCAGTGCCGCCGCGACCTGGACCCTGGCCATGGTGGTGTTCGTGGTCGGGCTGGGGCTGCTGGAAGTGGGGCGGCGCATGACCGCACGCCGCTGGGGCCAGGCGCAGGAAGCGATTGAAGAGAGCATCAAGAAAGCGGAGGGCTGAGCCATGTCCAGCATTGCCATTCATCAACCGGGCGAGCCGGGGGCGCAGTCCTATGCGCTGGAGCTGCGGGACCTGCGCAAGAACTTCGGCAAGACCGAGATCATCCGCGGCGCGCAGCTGGCCGTGAAAGCGGGCGAGCGCGTTGCCATCATCGGCCCCAACGGCGCGGGCAAGAGCACGCTGTTCAATCTGATCAGCGGCCGCTTCGAGCCCAGCGGCGGCGAGGTGCTGCTGCACGGCCAGCGCATCGACGGCAAAAAGCCCTTCGAGATCAACCGCCTGGGTCTGTCGCGCAGCTTCCAGATCACCAATATCTTTCCCAAGCTCTCGGTGTTCGAGAACCTGCGCTGCAGCGTGCTCTGGAGCCTGGGCTACCGCTACAGTTTCTGGCGCTTTCTGGCCAATCTGCACGACGCCAACCAGCGCGCCAACGAGCTCATGGAGATGATAGGCCTGCAGCGCAAGCGCGACACCCTGGCCGTGAACCTGACCTATGCCGAGCAGCGCGCACTGGAGATAGGCATCACCATAGGCGGCGGCGCCAGCGTGATCCTGCTCGACGAACCCACGGCGGGCATGAGCAACAGCGAGACCGCGCACTTCATCCAGCTCATCAAGAAGGTCACCGAAGGCAAGACGCTGCTGACCGTGGAGCACGACATGGGCGTGGTGTTCGGGCTGGCCGACAAGATCGCAGTCGTCGTCTACGGCGAGGTGATCGCTTTCGACACCCCCGAAGCCGTGCGCGCCAACCCGCGCGTGCAGGAGGCCTATCTGGGCTCGTCCGTGGCGGAGCAACAAGCTGGAGTGCATTGAATGGGGTCACCCCCTGGGTCGCTGCGCGCCTTCCCCCCCTCTCTCTCGCTGCGCGGGTGGGGCGCCAGTTTCAGGCGCCATGGGTGGTGTTCAAAGCGATAGCAATCAAACAGGATATGCGATGCTGAAGATTAGTAATTTGCATGCCTACTACGGCAAAAGCCATGTGCTGCATGGCGTGGACTTCGCCATCAACCCCGGCGAGATCGTGGCCCTGCTGGGGCGCAACGGCTCGGGGCGTTCGACCACGGCCAAGGCCATCATGGGCCTGGTGCATTGGGAGGGGGCACTGGACTGGAAGGGCCAGAACCTGCATGGCAAGAAGGCCTACGAGGTCGCCCATCTGGGCATAGGCTATGTGCCCGAAAGCCGCGAGGTATTTCCCAATCTGACGGTGCACCAGAACCTGCTGCTGGGCCAGAAGGGCAATGGCAAGGGCAGCCGCTGGGGCTTTGACGATATGTATGCGATGTTCCCGCGCCTCAAGGAGCGCCAGCACACCGAGGCGGGCGTGATGTCGGGCGGCGAGCAGCAGATGCTCACGCTTTGCCGCACGCTGATGGGCGACCCGGACCTGATCATCATCGACGAACCCACGGAAGGCCTTGCGCCCAAGATCGTGGAGCTGGTGGGCGAGTACCTGAAGAAGATCAAGGAGCGCGGCGTGTCCGTGCTGCTGATCGAGCAAAAGCTCACCATTGCCATGAACATCTCCGACCGGGCCCTGGTCATGGGCCACGGCCATATCGTGTTTGACGGCACGCCAGACGGCCTGCGCGCCAATGAAAAAGTTCGCAAGGAGTGGCTGGAGGTGTGAAGTTGCCCCCCGGAGCGGCTGTGCCGCTTCCCCTTCTCTGCTGTGCGGAGGGGGAGGACGCCCTCGCTGCGGGGCGGCCCTGGCTCGGCGTCCCTGACCGGGGCTACGTCGGTTTTGCGGCTCAGGGGGTGTCCCGTTCAGGACAAACGCCAGTGGCGCATTGCAGCAAAGTTTCTACAATCAAAAACGCACGATCGTTCTTTTCTATCGCATAGGGGACAACAGCATGACTGCTGAATACAAAGTGGACGGTGCCGTCGCCGTCATTACCTTGAACAACCCGCCGGTCAACGGCCTGGGGCTGTCCACGCGCCGCGGCATTGTGGATGGTCTGAACCAGGCCCTGGCAGACGCCGCCGTGAAGGCCATTGTCATCACGGGTGCCGGCAAGGCCTTCTCGGGCGGTGCCGACATCACCGAGTTCGGCAAGGAAGAGGCTTATCGCGAGCCGCATCTGATCTCCGTGATCCAGCAGCTGGACCTGTCCACCAAGCCCCTGATTGCGGCCATTCACACGGTCTGCATGGGCGGTGGCCTGGAGCTGGCGCTGGGCTGCCACTACCGCATCGCGGCGCCCGGCACGGCCGTGGCCTTGCCCGAAGTCAAGCTGGGCCTGCTGCCCGGCGCCGGCGGCACGCAGCGCCTGCCGCGCGCTCTGGGCGTGGAGACCGCGCTCAACATGATCGTCAGCGGCGAGCCCGTCAAGAGCGAGATGCTGGCCGCCATTCCCGGCCAGAAGCTGTTCACCAAGATGGCCTCGTCGGCCGAAACCCTGCTGGCCGAGGCCAAGGCCTATGCGCTGGAACTGGCCGATGTGCGTCCGCTGCCGCGCGTGCGCGATCTGCCCTGCAAGCATCCCCAGGGCGAGGCCTATTTCGAGTTCGCCGCCACCATGGTGCAGGGCATGTCCAAGAATTTCCCGGCCCCGCTGCGCTGCGTGGAGGCCGTGAAGAACGCCACGACCAAGAAGTTCGATGACGGCATGGTCGCCGAGCGCGAAGCCTTCATGCAGCTGATGATGACGCCCGAGTCGCGTTCGCTGCGCCATCTGTTCCTGGCCGAGCGTGCGGCCTCCAAGATTGCCGACGTGCCGAGCGATACGCCGGTGCGCGATATCCAGACCGTGGGCGTGATCGGTGCCGGCACCATGGGCGGCGGCATCGCGATGAACTTCCTGAACGCCGGCATTCCGGTGACGATTCTGGAGACCAAGCAGGAGGCGCTGGAGCGCGGCGTGGCCACCATCCGCAAGAACTACGAGGCCCAGGTCAAGAAGGGCAAGCTGGCCCAGGAAAAATACGAGCAGCGCATGGCGCTGCTGACCACCACGCTGAACTACGGCGACCTCAAGAATGCCGATCTGATCATCGAAGCCGTGTTCGAGGAAATCGGCGTCAAGGAGCAGGTGTTCAAGCAGCTTGACGCAGTGGCCAAGCCCGGTGCCATCCTGGCCTCCAACACCTCCACGCTGGACGTGGACAGGATCGCCTCCTTCACCAAGCGCCCGCGCGACGTGGTGGGCATGCACTTCTTCAGTCCCGCCAATGTGATGAAGCTGCTTGAAGTGGTGCGCGGCAAGGCCACGGCCAAGGACGTGCTGGCCACGGTGATGAAGATCGCCAAGAAGATCAAGAAGACGGCCGTGGTCTCGGGCGTCTGCGACGGCTTCATCGGCAACCGCATGATCGAGCAGTACTCGCGCCAGGCCGGCTTTCTGCTGGACGAGGGCGCCTCGCCCCAGCAGGTGGACAAGGCCGTCGAGAAGTTCGGCTTTGCCATGGGGCCGTTCCGCATGGGCGATCTGGCCGGCAACGACATCGGCTGGGCCATCCGCAAGCGCCGCTATGTCGAGAAACCCGACATGAAGTACAGCGCCAGCGCCGACCGCCTGTGCGAACTGGGCCGCTTCGGCCAGAAGACCGGCGCCGGCTGGTACGACTATGTGCCCGGCAAGCGCGACGCCATGCCCTCGGACGTCGTGGCCAAGATGATCGACGAGCACCGCAAGAGCATCGGCGTCACGCCGCGCAAGATCTCGGACGAGGAAATCGTGCAGCGCCTGGTCTATGCGCTGGTCAACGAAGGTGCGCACATTCTGGAAGACGGCATCGCGGGCAAGTCCGGCGATATCGACATGGTCTATCTGACCGGCTATGGCTTCCCGCTGTGGCGCGGCGGCCCCATGCACTATGCGGGCGAAGTCGGCCTGTTCAACGTGGTCCAGGCCATGGGCCGCTTTGCCCAGAACCCCAACGACGATGCCAGGTTCTGGCAGCCCGCGCCGCTGCTGGCCAAGCTGGCCGCCGAAGGCAAGCAGTTCAGCTGATCCCGGCCTGTGGACTACCCAGAATACAAGGACACACCATGACATCCGCAGTGATTGTTTCTACCGCGCGCACCCCGTTGGCCAAGAGCTGGAAGGGCGCTTTCAACATGACTTACGGCCCCACCCTGGGCGCCCATGCGGTCAAGGCGGCCGTGGAGCGCGCCGGCATCGATGGCGCCGAGGTCGAGGACGTGATCATGGGCATGGCCCTGCCCGAAGGCACGACGGGCGGCAATGTGGCGCGCCTGATTGCCCTGCGCGCCGGCCTGCCCGTGAGCGTCTCGGGCCTGACGCTCAACCGCTTCTGTTCCTCGGGACTGCAGGCGATCGCGCTGGCGGCCCAGCGCATCATCGCGGGCGAGAACGATGTGCTGGTGGCCGGCGGCCTGGAGAGCATCTCCTGCGTCCAGCCCCATCTGAACCCGCACATGGCTTTTGACCCCGAGCTCACGGCCATGAAGCCCGAGGTCTACTGGAGCATGCTGCAGACCGCCGAGCAGGTGGCCAAGCGCTACCACATCAGCCGCGATGCCATGGACGAATATGGCGCGGCCAGCCAGCAGAAGGCCTGCGCGGCCCAGGCCGCGGGCCTGTTCGACGCCGAGATCGTCCCCGTGAAGACCGTGATGGGCGTGGCCGACAAGGTGCGCGGCCTGATCGCCAAGGAGGTGCTGGTCAGCAGGGACGAGGGCACTCGCGAGGGCACGACCAAGGAAGGCATCAGCGGCCTGCGCAGCGCTCTGCCCGGCGGCGTGGTCACTGCGGGCAATGCCAGCCAGTTCTCCGACGGCGCCGGCGCCTGCGCTGTGGTCAGCGAGGAATATGCGTCGCGCAAGGGCCTGCAGCCCCTGGGCCGCTTCCTGGGCTTTGCCGTGGCCGGTTGCGAGCCCGACGAGATGGGCATTGGCCCCGTCTACGCGATTCCCAAGGTGCTCAAGAAGCTGGGCCTGTCGGTGCAGGACATAGACCTGTGGGAGCTCAACGAGGCGTTTGCGGTGCAGGTCATCTACTGCCGCGACAAGCTGGGCATTCCGGCCGAGCGCCTCAACGTCAACGGCGGCGCGATTGCGCTGGGCCACCCCTATGGCGTCTCGGGCCAGCGACTCACCGGCCATGCGCTGATCGAAGGCAAGCGCCGCGGCGCCAAGCGTGTCTGCGTGACCATGTGCATCGGTGGCGGCATGGGCGCGGCGGGTATCTTCGAAGTCCTGTAAGCGCCGCGATCAAAAGCCGCAGTCCCGCCCGGGATGCGGCTTTTTATTTGCCTGGAATTCATTGTTTTGATAGCTGTCAGCGCTTGTACATAAAGGGCTGCAGCGGATTTTTATGGGGTATTGAGATGCGCCTGCGTTCCACCATTGATTTTTTGCTCTACGACTGGCTGCAGGCCGAGGGGCTGAGCCGTCGCAGGCGTTTCGCCGACCATTCGCGCGACACTTTCGATGCGGTGATGGACACCTGCGAGCGCATCGCGCGCGAGAAGTACGCGCCGTTCAACCGCACGGTGGACCTGCAGGAGCCGCAGTTCGACGGCGAGAAGGTCATCCTGCCCCAATGCACCTACGATGCGCGCCGGGCCTATGCGGAGTCCGGCATGCTCAGCGCGGCCCAGGACTATGCGATGGGCGGCATGCAGCTGCCCTATACGGTGGAGGCCGCGGCCAACTGCTTTTTTGCGGCGGCCTCGATCAGCATAGGCTCGAACATGCTGACCAGCGGCAATGCCAACGCCATCATGGCCCATGGCACGGAGAGGCAGAAACAGGTGTTCGCGGCCAATGAGTTCAACGGCCGCTGGGCCGGCACCATGTGCCTGTCCGAGCCCCAGGCCGGCTCCTCGCTGTCGGACATCGCCACGCGCGCCGAGCCCGACGGAGCCGATTTCGCCAGCGATGCCCTGGGGCCGCGCTACCGCCTCAAGGGCAACAAGATGTGGATCAGCGCCGGCGACCATGAACTGACCGAGAACATCGTGCATCTGGTACTGGCCAAGATACCCGGTCCCGACGGCAAGCCCGTGCCCGGCGTAAAGGGCATTTCGCTGTTCATCGTGCCCAAGAAGCTCGTGGACGCCGAAGGCCGGTTGACCGGCGAGCGCAACGATGTGGCGCTGGCAGGGCTCAACCACAAGCTGGGCTGGCGCGGCACGACCAATACCCTGCTCAATTTTGGCGAGGGAAAATACCCCGTGCGAGCGGCCTCGGGGGCGATTGGCTATCTGGTGGGCAAGCCCGGCGAAGGCCTGAAGTGCATGTTCCACATGATGAACGAGGCACGCATCTCCATCGGCATGGCGGCTTCCATGCTGGGCATGGCCGGCTACCACGCAAGCCTCGAATATGCGCAAAGCCGCCCGCAGGGCCGGCCGATTCAGGGCGCGCCGGGCGGGGGCGGCAAGGACGCGAACCAGCCGCAGTCGCGCATCATCGAGCATGCCGACGTCAAGCGCATGTTGCTGGCGCAGAAAGCCTATTGCGAGGGGGCTCTGGCCCTCAACCTGTTTTGCGCGCGCCTCGTCGACGAGCAGCACACGGGTTCCGAGCAGGAAGCGGCCGAAGCCAGGCTGCTGCTGGAGGTGTTGACGCCCATCGCCAAGAGCTGGCCCAGCGAGTTCTGCCTCGAAGCCAATTCCCTGGCCATCCAGATCCACGGCGGCTACGGCTATACGCGCGACTTCCCCGTGGAGCAGTACTGGCGCGACAACCGCCTGAACATGATCCATGAGGGCACGCACGGCATCCAGGCCCTGGACCTGCTGGGCCGCAAGGTCGTCATGGAAGGAGGCAAGGGCTTGCAGCTGCTGGCCGCACGCATCAACGCCACGGTGCAGAAGGCGCTGCAGCACGAAAAGCTCGCCTGCCATGCGAATCAGCTGGCGCGTGCGCTGGCCGATGTCGGGTCGGCCACCAAGGCCGCCTGGGCCACGGGCAATCCGCAGGAGGCGCTGGCCAATGCCGTGCCCTATATGCAGGCCTTCGGCCATGTGGTGCTGGCCTGGATCTGGCTGGATGTGGCCCTGGCCCTGCTGGCCAAGGACGACGAGCTGGCCATCGCGGCCCACCGTGGCGGCATGGCGGCCATGCGCTATTTCTTCCATTACGAGCTGCCGCGCATAGGCGCCTGGCTGCAGGTGGTCAAGGCCCGCGACATGACTTGCGCGCTGCTGGAAGAAGAAGCGTTCTGATATCGGCTCGAAAAGCAAAGCCCGCCGGTGCGCCGGCGGGCTTTGCTTTATTCTTGCCGGATGACTACGCAGCGCGACAGAAATATCCGGCTGGCCCAGGCGGCGCTGGACTGGAATCGGAAACACCTCAGGCACAACAGCCGGCTGACAAAAGAGCTGGTCGAGGAATGTTTCGGCAGGAGTTTTGTGGTCGAGCCCAATGGCCGGCATTACCGTGCTGATCCCGTTCTGTACCTGGAATTCCCCAATGGAATGAAGAGCTCGATGGCCGGCATCGAGTACCAGGTGCTCAATACCGTGGCCGATGGTGAGGGCGTGGTTCTGGACATGGCGGTGCAGATAGCGCGTCTCAATGGCGAGCAGGAAAGCTTCATTGCCATGCTGCTGATGCGCTTTGACGAGCACGGCAAGCTGAGCCTCTGGAAAGAGCTCTATCTGCCCAGGCCCGCGTAGGCATTTGGCTTCAGACCCAGGCCCGGCTGCGCCCACGCGGCCCATGACTGGGCCTTCATCTGCGGGCAACTGCCCGCAAAATTCACTTCGTCCACTTCGATATGCTCAGTCAGACAATGCGTCATCCCTGGCGCAATCTTGCGAGATTTGCGCTGCTGCTGGTTCTCTCCGTCGTGCTCACTCTGGGGCTGTACCACGGCAGTGAATCCTGGTCGCCCCGGCATGGCGGCACCGGCGACACCACGGGCCTGGCCTCGGGCCTGCTCTTTCTGGCTCAGCTGGCGCTGGTCTGGATTGCGGCCCTGGCGCTGCTGGCCCGCCTGGTAATGCCGCGCGGTCTGCGGCTGCCGAGCTTTGTGGCGGTGCCGGTGCTGCTGGGCCTGCTGCTGCAGCTGCACCAGTCGGGCTTCGGCAAGAAAGAGGTGTACTCCGCGGGCCCGGTGAGGCTCATGGACCTCGAGTTTCCCAAGGGCAGCTTTGCCCGCTACTGGCGCGACGGACGCTTTGCCCCGTGGCGGCTGAGCTTTGTCCGCACCGAGCAGACGCTGGATTTCCATGGCGTGCGCATCCATGCCATGAATGCGGAGTCCGCGCAGATAGGCCTCGTCAGCGTGGCGCTGGCCGGCGAGCAGACGCTGGGCGGCTGGCGCTGCACCACCCGTGGCGATGCGGTGCTGAGCCGGCGCAGCGAGCAGGCCGACGCGGACTGGGAGGTCGATGCCTGCGAACTCGCGCCGGACATGGTGGTCGGGCAGGTGGCGCTGAATGCGCCGTTCTGGATGAATTACGGCAGCTCCGACCGGGTGCAGCTGGTGCCGCGCGAAGGACCCAACGAGGTCCGGAATCCCGTCTGCCAGCGCGTCGAAGGGCTGGATGTGATGCTGACCGAGATGACGGTGGACAGGGACGGACGGGTGGCAAGCTGGCAAGGACTGGCCTGCCACGCCGGGTATGCCTCGGGCTATGGCTATCCCAGGCGGGCGCGCATGGCGCGCGCAGAGGATGACACATACACCATAGAGGCGGACATGAGCCACGAGGGCCAGCCCCTGTATTGCCTGAAGCTGGACGCAGCGCTCTCCCACCCCAGGTCCTGCTATGACTAGCCCGGGCCTGGTTCGCGGCCGGCACGGCGGCGACAGACAACAAAGCCCGCAGGCAGCGGGCTTTGTTGCGGGGGGCGATGGGCTCAGGGCTTTTCGCAGGCGTCGCTCATGCCGGCCATGCCGGCCAGCTTCTGCAGGCTGGAGCGCTGCTTCAGGCATTCCTGGTGCTTGGCGTCTGTCGCTTTCTGCTGGGCCAGCTGCATGGCCTTGGCCCGTTCGGTGCGCAGCTGGGCGATGCGTTCGCGGATCTGCGGCATCAGTGCCGTGGTGGCCTTCTCGCCTTCCACGATGGCGCTGCTGCGCTGGCCGAAGTCGGCCGGGCCTATGTCCAGCACCTTGGGGCGGATGATGATGTCGGCGCGGGCGAGCTCGGCCTGGCCCAGCTTCTGGCCCATGATGGCGATGGACTGGTTCAGCGCGCCCAGCATGTTCTCGGGCGCCTTGCCGCGGGCCTTGTTGGAGATGTCCACGGCGATCACGATGTCGGCACCCAGATTGCGCACCGCATCCACGGGAACGGGGCTGACGATGCCGCCGTCCACATAGTGGTACTTGCCGATGGTGACGGGCTGGAACACGCCCGGCACGCTACTGGAGGCGCGCACGGCCTGACCCACGTTGCCACGCGCGAACACGGTGCGCTCGCCATCCTCGAGGCGCGTGGCCACGGCCACGAAAGGCTTGCTCATCTGCTCCAGGGGTTTGCGGCGCACCTGCTCGTTCACATAGTCTTCGAGCTTCTGGCCCAGCACCAGCCCGCCCGAGGACAGCTGCAGGTCACGGATCTTGGCCTCATCCAGGGCTACCGCGGTTTCCTGCAGCTCAAAAGCGTTCATGCCGCTCGCATAGAGCGCGCCCACCACGCTGCCCGCGCTGGTGCCGGCGACCACGGTGGGCGTGAAGCCGTTGGCCTCCAGCATCTTGATCACGCCGATATGGGCAAAGCCCTTGGCCGCGCCGCCGCCCAGGGCCAGACCGATCTTGATGGGGGGAGCCGATGTCGCGGTCACCGGAGCATCGGCAGGGGCGGTGGAAGAGGGCGGGTTGCTGCCGCAAGCGGTCAGGCCGACCAGACTCAAACACACCAGAGGGCGCAAAAAAGCATTCAGGCGCATGCCGGGAAATCCTGCTGTCATTAGGGCGCCGAGTATAGCTTTGCAGGCAATTTCGCCTGCCGGCGCAGCTATTGATGCTTCCTAAAACATAGCTGCAGGCGCTTGGCAGTCCATGGCTACGGCCCTTTTTACTGCGAAAGTTTCAGCCGCAACCTTGTGCAACCGGCGGCAAACTCGCGGATAATAGTTTTCATGCAAACTAAATCTCAAACCGAGGCGCCGGCGGTGCACGACCTCGCGCAGGTGCGTTCGCGCTTCGGGCGCCTGATCGGCTCGGTCTATCGCCAGTGGCGGCGGCAGGTGGATCTGAGCTTCAAGGCGCAGGGCCTCTCGGACGCCACGCGCATGCCGCTGGTGGTGCTCTATGCCAAGGACCAGGCCCTGCTGCAAAAAGAGCTGGCCCAGGCCCTGCATCTGGAGACCTCGTCGCTGGTGCGCGTGCTGGACCAGCTGCGCCGCATGGAGCTGGTGGACTGGAGCAACGACCCCGACGACCGGCGCACCAAGCGCATTGCGCTGACGCCGGGGGGCCGCGAGGCCGCGGCGCAGATCGTGGACAAGAGCCTGGAGATAGAGCAGCAGATCCTGGCCGGCCTCAGCGCCGAGGAACTGGCCATCACCCGCGCCACGCTGGAGAAGATCGCGCGCCGCTTCGGCGAGCTCTGAGATCAGGAAATCGCGTCCGGTTTCAATTCAATATAAGAAAAGACGGAAATGCAGGAGACAACAGCATTGCAGCCGGCGGCGGGCCTGAGGGTGGACCCCGCCTGGAGCCTGGGTTTTGCGCTGGTGGTGGGCGTGATGGGGGCGGCGCTGATCAGCCCGCTGTATGCGCTCTACCAACAGGCCTGGAATCTGCAGGCCAGCGATATCTCGGCCATCTATGTGCTGTACATGTGCGGCGGGCTCTGCAGCCTGCTGTTCCTGGGGCGGCTGCCGGACCGCATCGGCTTCAGGCGGGTGATGCTGGCCTTCCTGCTGCTCACCCTGCTGGGCACGCATGGTGTCCATGCTGGCCTGGAACATGGGCAGCCTGATCGTGGGGCGCTTCATGGTGGGCGTGTCCTCCAGTCTCATCACCATCAGCGGCACCATAGGCCTGACGGCGCTGGCCGGCAGCGGCCGCGGCTCCTCGCAGCGCCTGGCCATGGTGGCCAGCTTTCTGAACGTGCTGGGCTTTGGCCTGGGGCCGCTGATCGGCGGCATCGTGGGCCAGTGGGGGCCTAGGCCGCTGCTGAGCGCCTATATCCCCACGCTGTTGCTGGGCGCGGTGGGCGTGTACGCGCTGCTCGCGCTCAGGCTGCCGTCGCATGCCCAGCAGGCCGCCCAGGGGCAAGGCGGCCTGCGCTGGCAGGACTGCATGCCGCGCCTGACCTGGCCTGCGCGCGCGGATGGGCAGGCCTTTGTCCTGAGTTGCGGCTACCCGTTTGTGGCGTTTGGCGTATTCGGCCTCTATGCATCGATGGCGCCGCTGTTTCTGAAGCGCATGGTCAGCTGGCATGGACCGTTGGTGAGCGGCACGGCGATTGCCGTGATCCTGCTGGTGTCGGCCGGCATACAGCTGCTGGCCGCGCGCCTGCCCGTGCACCGCTGCGGCCTGCTGGGCATGCTGGCTCTGGCGCTGAGCAATGCCTTGCTGATGCTCAATCTGCAGGCCGGCTCCACGCTGATCTTCATCGTGGGCGTGGCCTTGACGGCTCCGGGCCATGGCATGTCCATGCTGGCCGGCATGACCATGGTGGGGCGTATCGCAGGGCCAGACAACCGTGCGGGCCTGCTGTCCACCTATCAGGTGATAGGGCTGCTGGGCTCCATGCTGCCCATGATGGCCGTGGGCTGGATTGCCGACCACTGGGGCATCAACGCGGCGGTGGCCGCGTTTGCCTGCCTGGTCATGGTGTTGGGAACGGTGCTGGGATTGGCGTTTGCGCGGCATCCGCGCATGCGGGCCGCCGCACAGGAGTGAAGCATGAGAGAGCAAAACAGGGATGCCGGCATGGGCGCCGGCCTGGCAACGGCTGCTGAGGCGCCGGTGTTTGCCGAGCGGGTGCGCGCCCCCATCTGGCTGCTGGTGCTGGTCACGCTGGCCGGCACCATGGCCATGCATGTCTTTGTGCCGGCCCTGCCGGTGGCCGGCGCGGCCCTCCATGCCTCGCCGGCCAGCATGCAGCAGACCATCACCCTGTATGTGATCGGCCTGGCCGTGGGGCAGCTGATCTACGGCCCGATCTCCGATGCCTGGGGCCGCAGGCCCGCGCTGCTGCTGGGGCTGAGCCTGTATCTGGGGGCCAGCCTGGTGGCGCTGTTCGCACCCAGCCTGCAGTGGCTGCTGGCCGCGCGCCTGGTCCAGGCCCTGGGCGGGGCGGCGGGCATCACGCTGGGGCGCGCCATCGTGCGCGATACCTCGGAGCCCGCACGCGTGACGCGCGATCTGGCCCTGCTCAATCTGCTGACCCTGGTCGGACCGGGACTCGCGCCCATCATAGGCTCCTATCTGGCCGAGCATTTCGGCTGGCGCGCCATCTATGTGTTCCTGGTCTGCATGGCCTGTGCCATGGTGGTCTGCAGCTGGCGCCTGCTGCCCGAGACCCATGCGCAGCGCCGCCCCATGGAGCTGGCCGGCATTGCCCGGGACTACGGGCGGCTGCTGCGCAACCCGGCTTTTGCGGGCTTTATGCTGGGCGGCGCCTGCTCGAGCACGGCCCTGTACCCGTATCTGGCGACCGTGCCCTATATCGTGCACGAGCAGCTGGGCTACGCGATCAGCCAGGTGGGCTGGTTTGCGGCCCGAGCTGTTCCTGTATGCGGGAGCGGGCCTGAGCTGCTGCATGGCGCTGTTGCTGCTGCTGGTCCAGGGACTGGGCGGCTTGAACGGCGCGCTGCTGGTGGCCATCACCTTCACCATGACCATGGGGGCGGGCATGGCCAGCCCGGCGGCGCTGTCGCGCGCGCTGACGGCAGCACCCGGGCTGGCGGGCTCGGCCGCGGGACTGTATGGCTTCGGCCAGATGGCCATGGGTGCCATCGGCACCCAGCTGGTGGGCTTGGGCGAGGACCCTGCCATGGCCTGCGCCGTCACGCAGATCGCAATCACCGCGGCGGCGCTGGCCAGCTACCGGTTTGCGGTATCGCGCCAGGCGGCCGGGGCGCAGGGCTAGCGCATGGCGCGGCGCAGCGCCGCGCTGCTCCAGTCCACGGCAATGCTGAGCAGCAGCATGGCCAGGATCACCGTGCTGGCCTGCGCGTAATGGAACAGGGACAGCTCGAAGTACAGCAGCTGCCCCAGGCCGCCGGCTCCCACAAAGCCCAGTATCGCGGCCATGCGGATATTCATCTCCCAGCGGTACAGGGTATAGGCCAGCAGCTGGGGCGCGGCACCGGGCAGGGTGCCGTAGCAGAACGCCAGCAGGCGGCTGCTGCCGCCAAGGCGCAGCGCGAGCGCGGGCGCCTCGGGCGCGTTCTGCAGGGCCTCGGCATAGAGCCGGCCCAGCACTCCTGTCGTGTGCAAGGCCAGGGCCAATGCGCCCGCAAACGGCCCCAGACCCACGGCCAGGGCCGTGATGGTGGCCCAGACCAGCTCGGGCACGGAGCGCAGTATGTTGAGCACCGCATTCCACGGTGTGCGCCAGCGCGGCAGGGCCAGCAACAGCCCGGCGCCGGCGGCGAGCAAGGTGCCGACGATGGAGATCGCCAGCGTCTCCCATATGCCCTTGAGCACCTTGAGCAGCCAGGGCTGGCTCAGGTCGGGCGGGAAAAAGCCGCGCACAAAATCGCCCATGCTCTGGGCCGCATCCGGCGTGAACAGGGCCGCCAGATCCATGTCCAGCAGGCGCAGACTGCCCCACAGGCCCGCGCAGAAAGCCGTCAAGAAGGCAGCGGTGCGCCAGCCAAATGGCAGGGCCCGAGCCGCGGGCCGGGTGTCGAGCGCGCGACGCAGCCACCAGGACAGCAGGTCGGCCGCGGCCACCAGCAGCATAAAGGCCAGCAAAATGCTCGCGGCCTCGCCGCCGTTGAGCATCTTCATGGCCTGATCCATGAGCTGGCCCAGGCCACCCGCGCCCACAAAACCCATGACCACCGAGGCACGGATCGCGCATTCCCAGCGGTAGACGGTGTACGAGGTCAGCTCCTTGGCCGCCTGCGGCAGCAGGCCATAGAGCAGGGCCGGCAGGCGGCCGGCGCCGCAGGCCGCGAGCGCGCGGGCCGGCGCCGGGTCGGTGGATTCCAGGATCTCGGCATAGACCTTGGCCAGCATGCCGCCATAGGTCAGGCCCAGGGCCAGCACGCCGGCGGCCGGACCCAGGCCGAACACGCGCACAAAGACCAGGGCCCAGACCAGCTCGGGAATGCCGCGCAGCACGGTAAGCAGACCGCGTGCGACGGGGTTGAGCGTGACGCGCTCGCGCGCTGCGCCGCTGGCCAGATAGGACAGCGGCGCAGCAAGCGCGAAGGCCAGAGCCATGCCGGCCGTGGCGATGGCCAGGGTTTCCAGCATGGCCTGGCTCAGATAGCCGAGGAATTCGGCGCCGGTTTCGGGCGGCAGAAAGCCGGCGAGAAAACCGCCTATGACCTTGAGGTTGCTGGCGTCGAAGAAGGGCCGCAGCGAGAAGCCCGAGGTCTGCAGCATGGGCCACAGCAGCACCAGCGCCAGGATCAGCCAGCCCAGGCGGCCGCGTGCGGCGGGGTCGCGGTGTGCTGCGGCGCTCTTTACGCCACGCGATGTCGCGTCTACCGGCATGCAAGCACCGGGGGTATGGCGGCCGCGTCGGCTTCCGGCGTGGCCGCAACCATGCTGTGCAAGCCGGGCAGTGGCACGGCGCTGCCGTCCGCATTGCCATACAGGGCTTGCAGCTGCGCGTCGCCAACCCGGGCCGCAGGCAGATCGAAGGCGATGCGGCCGTCGCGTATGCCGACGATGCGTGCAAAGCAGGACAGGGCCAGGTCCACCGCATGCAGGCTGGCCACCAGCGTGGCCCCGCGCGCGGCGGCTTCCTGCACCAGCAGCTGCACCGTGGCCAGGGACAGGGCCGGGTCCAGCGCGGAGACGGGCTCGTCGGCCAGGATCAGCTCGGCCTGCTGGTAGAGCACGCGGGCAATGCCCACGCGCTGCAGCTGGCCGCCCGAGAGCTGGTCGCAGCGCGCGAACAGCTTGTCCTCGAGCTGCACGCGCTCCAGTGCCTCGCGCGCGCCCGCTATGTCCTGAGGATAGGCCAGCGAGGCCAGCGCCTTCCACAGCGGCCATTGGCCGAGCCTGCCGGCCAGCACTGCGGTGACCACGCGCTGGCGCAGCGGAATCGGCGCGGCCTGGTGCACGCTGCCTATGCGGGCACGCAAGGCCTTGAGTTCGCGCGCCGTCGACTGCGCGGATACGGCCTGCCCCAGCACCGTCATCCGGCCCGCGCTGGGCAGGTAGGCGGTGGCCATGGTGTTGAGCAGCGAAGTCTTGCCAGCGCCCGAGGGGCCGATCAGCGCAATGCTCTCGCCCTGGTTCACGGACAGCTTGATGCCCGAGAGGGCGGCAAAGCCGTTGGCGTGGGTCAGGCCCACATCGTCAAGCATGAGGCTCATGAGCCGAGTACTCTGAAAACAGTAGCTGCCCGCGCTTATGCAGCAAGCGTAGGCAGTCGAAAAGGCCGGGAGCCTGGCTTATTTGAGCAGGCCTGCCGACTTGGCTGCCATCTCCGTGCCCTCGTAGTTCTCGGGCTTGGTCGGGATGAACTTGGAGGCGCGTTGCAGCTCCATGATGGCCTTGTGCTCGGGCTTGGACGGGTCCAGCGCCAGGAAGGCATCGGTCAGCTTCTTGACGATTGCCGGGTCCAGGTCGCCACGCACGGTCCAGTTGTAGTCAAAGTAGGTGGGAGTGGTGGCGAACACGTGCACCTTGCTGGTGTCCACCTTCTTGGACTCGACCAGCTTGTCCCAGACCGAGGTGTTGAGCACGCCGGCCTCGGCCTTGCCTGCGGCCACGAAGGCCACGGTCGCATCGTGTGCGCCCGAATAGGCCACGGTCTTGAAGTCCTTCTCGGGGTTGAGGCCGTCCTTGAGCAGGAAGTAGCGCGGCATCAGGCTGCCCGAGGTGGACGAGGGCGCGCCGAAGGCAAAGGTCTTGCCCTTGAGATCGGCCAGGGTCTTGATATTGGGGTCGGCGGTGATGAACTTGCTGGTGAACACCGCGTCCTCGGCGCGCTGGACGATGGGAATGGCCGTGCCATGGGTGCGGATCTTGGCCTGCACATAGGTGAAGCCGCCCAGCCAGGCCAGGTCCAGCTTCTTGGTGGCCAGCGACTCGACCACGGCCGCATAGTCGGAGACGGGGGTGAACACCACCTTCATGCCCGTGGCCTGCGACAGGTATTCGCCCAGGGGCTTGAACTTGCGCTGCAGCTCGGTAGGCGCTTCGTCGGGGATGGCCGAGACGCGCAGCACGGCGGGCGTGTCGGCATGGGCCAGGGAAGCCAGAGACGAAGCGGCGAGCGCGGCAACGGCCAGGCCGCGCAGCGCCGTGCGGCGCGCGAAGGAATGCGTCATAAATACTCCGTTCAAAAAGCCACCGCCGTCCGGGTACACGGCGGTTTAATGAAGTGGCGGCCCACGGTGGGTGGCGCAGCCGGGATGGGAGCGGTACGACAGACCGCTGGGGCGCATTGTGCGGCAGCGGGCAAAGCCCCGTCGCCGGGTTTGGATAGAGCGCGCATGCAGTCCGGCCGCGGGCCTATGTTTTCTTTGCGCAACAGTGCCGCCAATGCCGGCTTGGCAAGCCGCTGCATAAACGCCTACACTCGCCAGCCTTTACTCCACCTGCGTTATCCGCTCTCATTTTCGAGGTGCATCATGTCCCACCGCCATCGTTTCTGCTAAACGACTTTGTCGCACGCCGATCTCCGGAATCCCCCCGGAAACCGCGTGCGTGCTGCGGTGCGTGGCTGCGCGGCGGCCCAGGTCCTCTCGCTTGGTGCCTCCCCCATGTGCGCTGCATGCCTTTGCCGGCATACGGCCGCTGATCTCCCGCCACTCTGTTTCACGAATGACCTGACCCGTCCTCGACGGGATGGCCGGCATTCGCTGTCTTCGCTGCATCGCGGCGCTGGGTAACCAGACCCTGGTCGTTGGCTTTCTTGTCCTGTGCTGCTTGCAGCGCAGGCGTTTCAATGCCTGAAAGCACAACATGACTTCACAACATCTATTCAATCTGGAGATTCTCAAATACCCGCGTACGCCACATCTGCGCGGCTCGCGCCTGCAAGCCGGCGACCAGGGCGATGCCGTGCCCTATGAAGCGCTGGCCGGCCGCCATATCGTGGTCGAGGAAAAGCTAGACGGCGCCAATGCGGCGCTGAGCTTTGGCGGCGACGGCAGCCTGCTGTTGCAGTCGCGCGGCCACTATCTGCAAACCGAGCAGATGGGCGGGCGCGAGCGCCAGTTCAATGCCTACAAGCAGTGGGCCAGGGCTCACGAGGCCGCGCTGATGGCGCTGCTGGACGAGCGCTACATCATGTACGGCGAGTGGCTGTACGCCAAGCATTCGCTGTTCTACGACGCGCTGCCGCACTGGTTTTGCGAGTTCGACATCTGGGATCGCAGGGCGCAGCAGTTTCTGGACACGCCGCGCCGCCACGCGCTGCTGGCCGAGGTCCCCGTGGTCTCCGTGCCCGTGCTCTACAGCGGCATCGCTCCAAGGCGCATCCAGGACCTGCTGGCGCTGCTCGCACCCTCGCTGGCACGCAGCGCGCGCTGGAAGTCCGTGTTCGAGGAGCAGGTGCGCAGGCAGAAGCTGGATCTGCCGCTGGCCTGGCGCCAGACCGACGGCTCCGATCTGGCTGAGGGCCTGTACCTCAAGGTCGAGGAGGGCGGCCGGACCGTGGCGCGCTACAAGTTCGTGCGCTGCGACTTTGTGCAGACGATTCTCGAGTCGGGCTCGCACCACAGCGAGCGGCCCATCGTCGCCAACGGCCTGCGCGCCGGCGTCGACATCTTTGCCAATGCGATTCAAAAAAGCTGGTAGCGCTTGTCCATCAAGCGCTGGTAGCTATCAAAACCATGGTTCACAAGACTGTGGAGAGGAGATTTTTATGTGGAGCTGGAAACAGATCGCGGCCCTGGTGCCGCATTCCGCTCGTGACATGGTGGACTGGGCGGCCTGCCTGGACGCCTTTGCGCAACTGGAGCTGGCCAAGACCACGCCGCAAGACCCGGTGTTCCATGCCGAGGGCGATGTCTGGACCCATACGCAGATGGTGGTGCGCGAGCTGCTGCAGGACAGCGACTATGCGCTGCTCACGGATGAGGAGCGCGAAACGGTCTTTCTGGCTGCGCTGCTGCACGATGTAGCCAAGTGCTCGACCACGCAGATAGCCGACGACGGCCGCATCTCGCAGCCCGGACATTCGCGCCGGGGAGCGCTGGATGCGCGGCTCATGCTCTGGGAGGCGGGGGCTCCCGTGGCCCAGCGCGAGGCCATCTGCCGCCTGATTGCCGTGCATCAGGTACCGTTCTTCGCGTTTGCCGATTCGCGGCGCGGCGTTTCGCCCGAGTTCATGGTTCGCGAGCTGTCCTGGCAGGTGGACCTGCATCTGCTGGCCCTGCTGGCGCGGGCCGATATTCGCGGCCGCATCTGCCCCGATGTGGGCAAGGTGCTGGTGAATATCGAGCTGTTCCGGGAGCTGGCGCTGGAAGAGGGCTGTCTGCGTTCGCCACGCAGCTTTGCCTCGGCCGAGACGGCCGTGCGCTATTTCCGCGGCGCCGAGCTGCATCCCGATTACGCGCTGCATGAGGAGCCGGGCTCGCGCGTCATCGTCATGTGCGGCCTGCCCGCGGCGGGCAAGAACCGCTGGGTGGCGCAGCATCATAGCGGGCTGCCCGTGGTCTCGTTTGACGATGCGCGCACCGAACTGGGCCTGCACCATGGCGAGAACGAGGGCGCTGCCGCTCATCGTGCCATGGACAAGGCCAAGAGCCTGCTGCGTGCCAAGGCTTCGTTTGTCTGGAATGCCACGCATCTGTCCAGGCAGATGCGCGGCAAGACGCTGGACCTGTGCCTGGCCTATGGGGCGCGGGTGGAGCTGGTGCATTTGGAAGCGAGCAAATCGGTGCTGCTGGCACGCAACAGCCGGCGCGACACCACACTGAGCAATGCGGCCCTGCTGCGCATGCTGCCGCGCTGGGAGGTGCCGCTGCCCACCGAGGCGCATGGGCTGCAGCTGCTGCTCAATGAATAGCCGGGGCGGAAAACAAGGGGCCGGCCCGAAGGCCGGCCTCTTGTCACCAGCGTTTAATTCCCCAACGGCTCCGGCTTCAAGTGCCTTGTGCCGTGGACATCTCCGTGCGGAGCCCGCGCCATGGCCTGCCTGAGGGCTGCAGAATCGAGGAGAACGCGTGCGACGTACCCTCCGATGTGAATGAAGGAGGCTGCCCTGGCGATATCAAAAACCAGTTTCTCTCCAGAAAACACTGGCAGCTGTTTTCGCAAACTGCGCTGCCGGCGCTTCCCAGCGCCCTCGTATGCTGACTCTGCCGCGCCAGCGGTGTTGCAGCGTCGCATGGTCCGCCGGCTGCGGCGTTGTCACATCGAGCACGACGCGATAGACCGGGCGTTCAGGGTATAGAAAGCCTTGCATGCTTCTGACCGGGATATTTCCCCCGGCCATGGTGGCCAGGGCAGCCTCTGTGAGCGTGCGAGTCGCATCCTGATCGATGCTGCGCACCTTGAGATCAAGCGCCGGCCCGGTCCCGCCGTCGGCGATGAAGATGGCGCTGTCTCCCGGGCTGATGCGTTGAAGGTCTTCTTCCTGCACATAGGCCAGAATTTCGAGCCGTTCGTTCCCCACGACTTTGCCCAGCAATTCGCGGCGGGCCAGCCATTCTCCCGGTCTGAGGTCCGGATCGACGTCTCTGAGCGAGCCTATACCTGCAGCATTCAGGTGATAGCGGCTGGCTTCGGTCTCCACCGCCGATTGCTGAGCGGCCGCCTGGGCTTGGCGCTCCTGAAGGACCTGCCAGTCCCGGCGCAGCTCCGTGTCAAAACCTGCAGCGGCCATCTGCTGCGAGTACTGCGTCCACTGAGCGTGGCTTTGGGCCTGTGCGGCCAGCAAAGAGGGCGAGTCCAGGACAAACACGGAGGCATCGGTCACGACCGGGTAAGCATCCTGCACCAGCTGCTTTTGCAGCTGCGATGCTTCCAAGGCATGCAAAGGCCAGACATCGCTGGATTGCAGCATTCCTTCGGTGCGCACCGGGGCGGGCCAGGGCGCGCAGAACAGGCTGACGAACAGCAGCAACGCGATGGCGCTCCAGCGCGCCCGGCGGCTGCGCATAATCCGTGGCCAGCGCAGATGCCAGGCCGAGATCTCGGACCATAGGGGCTTGGCCACAAACCACACAATCTCCACCAGGAACAACAGAATGCCCAGGGCCTTGATAAAGAAGTGATAGACCAGGGCGGCAATCCCCAGAAACAGCACCAAGCGGTAGATCCAGGTGGCCCAGGCAAACAGGATCAGGCTTTGGCGTTTGGGCGTGGAGAAGGATTCCGGCGCGGGCTCGCCGAGCTTGAACAGCCGTTCTCTCAAATCCCAGCGCGCAAGCGCAAAGGCTCTGGCATGCAGATTGGGCATCTGCAGCCAGTCCGACAGCAGAAAATAGCCGTCAAAGCGCATGAAGGGACTGGCATTGATGGTCAAGGTGCTGACCCAGGTTGTGGTGGCCAGCAGAAAAGCCATGGACTTGGGAGTTCCTTCGGGCAGCCATACCCAGGCCAGCAGGGCCCAGGCGGCAATGAGCAGCTCGGTCAGAATGCCGGCTCCTGCCACCTTGAGGCGCTGGTCGCGCCGGGTGAGCTTCCAGACTTCGTTGGTGTCGGTATAGGCGACCGGCCACATCACCAGAAAAGCCACGCCCATGGTCGGTACGCGGCAACCAAAACGCTTGGCGGTGAATCCATGGCCGAGTTCATGCAGCACTTTCACCAGGCCCAGAGTCATGCCATAGGCAAGCAGCCCTTGCCAGGTGAGCGAGTCGACGAGCGTGGCCGTGAACTCCCCCCAGGAGCGCGAAACGCCCCAGAGGCCTGCGATCAGTGCCAGCGCGCTCAGCCGGAGAAAGGTGCTGCCGAACAGAAACTCCAGGCGGGGTTCCCATCGTCCCAGCCAGCGGTCGGGCTTGACGAGTGGAATTCTGAGGAACAGGTAGTTGTGCAACAGCCACTGCATCCATGTCGAGCGCCTGGATTGCCATTGCTGTGCCAGCTTGCCCGCGCTATGCGGTGGCGGCTGGAGCAGCTCATTCCGCTGAGCGAACTGCAGCAGGGCATTGATGTCGTCCTTGCCGACCGACAAGGTTGTGTGATTCGCGATGTCTTGCGCAATGGCCTCCGGGGCTCTCATATGCCAGCGCTTGAATATCTCGAAGCTGGCCCAGTCCAGCTGAAAGAAGAGATTCCGCACCGGGTCATGCAGGGTCCAGCTGGGCTGGCCGTCGGGCAGCACCGGACCGGGCAGCAGATCCAGTTCCTCGCGCAGAAGCGCCCAGTCCGAGTTCATGCCTACCATGCGATGAACTGGCGTACCACAGCCAAGGGTTTGCGCAGAATCCAGTAAGCCAAAGGTACCCAGCTGCCCTGCAGCTTGGCAGTGCCCTTGAGCCCGATACGGGCCTGCTGTCCGGGCGCCATTGCCGCGCGCATTCGATAGGCATAGCTGCCATCCGGCCTGGCACTGGCGTCATAGGCCATGTATCGGAGCTTGCCTTCCAGGTTCGACATGGGGTTAGCGGCAAGATATAGCTGTACCGGAGCATCGGCCGCCAGTGGAATGGCATCGCCTATGGGCACCCAGGCCTCGATCTCCACTTCTTCGGGGCGGGCGATGCGCATGACGCGTTCGCCGGTCTGAACCGGCTTGCCAATCCATTCGGTGGGCGAGTCAAACAGCACCATGCCGTCTTCGGGCGCGAGCACACGGCTGCGGCTGCGCTGATCCGCAAGGTATTCCAGCTCTGCACGCTTTTCGCCGATGCGCCCCACCAGCGCCGCGAGCTGGGACTTGGAGCGCGCATCGCCCAATGCCAACTGGGCAGATTGCCGGTATTCGGCCTCTGCCGTCAGGAGCGCCTGCTGGGCAACCTCCAGGCGGCTGCCGATCTGGGCCTCGTCCAGGCCAAACAAGGGCTGGCCTTTGCGTACCATCTGGTTGGGTTGGACGTGAACCTTGTCGATGACGCCGTCCAGTGGGGCCCTCAGCACCACGGGTTGGGCGGCTACCAGCTCACCGGGGGCCAGAACGGTCAGATGCACGGGCAGCGCACTCGCCAGAGCGATGGCGGCAAGGGCCAGGACGGATTTGCGGTGCCACCACTTCTTAGAGACTGCGGGTGATGCCGGCGGCTTCCACCAGAACCTGGGCCGTCTGGCCGATATCGCCTCATGGGCGTGAAGCCAGATGCGCCCCCATTCGGCCAGAAGTGGGAAGCGCTGGGCATCGAAGGCCTGAGGTCCCGAGAGCAAAAGCCCGCCATGCGACAGGCCTTGCTCGGTATCCTCCTGCAACGGAACCCATATCGCATTGGCAGCGAGCCATTCGCCCCAGGGCTTGGCCAGTTCGGGAGGCAGCTCGGACGGCTCTATGGCTCGAACCGATGTCTGCTCCTGCGCATGCAAAAATTTGCACAAGCGGCCCAGCCATTGGGCATACGGCGTGTTTGCATCGGGTTCAATGACACCGGAGAGTGCCATGATCCCGCCTTGATGCAGCCAAAGGCAGGACTGCCGATAGGGCGTCAGCAAACGGCTGTCGTTGACCAGCAAAAAATTGAGTTCGGCACTGCTGCCAGCGGCTCGGGCCCGGTGTCCGAGCTCCAGCAGCAGCATGGCCGGGTTCACGTTCTGAGGCGAAACAGCTGCATTCATCGTCGCAGTTCCGCATTCGATGCGGGCTCCAAATACTTAGCCATGGGCGTACATCGGCAGTCGATCCCCGGCCTGCCGCTTGGCCGCATTTGCCATTTTTTCGCTCAACCCGGCGCGCCCAGGAGCCGGTGAAGAGGTGGTGCGTGCATCGCCAATCACCAGCTTGACAGTCTTGATCGACTCATGTCCTTGTCCGTCAATGACCTTGATGTGCAGAACCAGTGTGGTGTGGAGGTTCTTTGGTGCATTGACGGACAGCTTTCCCGTGCTCGGGTCCAGTTGAATCCAGCCCGGTATGAGTTGTTGCCCGACAAAGTTGAACTGGAGCGACAAGTCCTTCGAGGTGGACTCCGGGCCGAGGAACAGTGCGTGCAGATTCAGTGTCGAAGCGGAGCCTGCCGACACGGGGAGGAAATAGAGGGGTGTCTCCGCTGCTGATGGAAGCATCCCTGTGGCCTGCATGCCGGAAAGAGCCATCCTGTCATTGAGATCGCCCAAGGGAAGAATGGAGGGCAGTCCATATCCCATGGCACTGGTCGAGCGAAGAAATGCCTCGTTTTGTGCAGGGGAGTTGGGACGCAGCGAGGTTGGTTCGACGTGCAGAAAATCGGCTCTGGAGAGAGGGACTTCAGAAGGTTGAAACGGTGTGGTTGGCAACCCCAGGGGGGCTGCGGCCACCGACTCCTGCGGTTGCAGAGCGGGAGGAATCAAAGACTCAACCGTGAAATTCAGCGTGACCGGGCCCGAGGCATTTCCCGCCGCATCTATTTGCCGGACCACCAGGTTGTGCGCTCCCGGTCCCGAAAGCTGCAGAGCATTGCCTTGGCCCGTCATCCACGAGGTGCCACCGTCCAGCGAATATTGCCAGCTGGATCCGGCTTCAAGCCCGGAGATGTGGACCAGGCCTGTGAGGGAAACCTGGCGCCCGTTTGCCTGCGTGGATTGATCCAGCTCGAGCTGTGGAGTTGCCGGTGCGCTGGTGTCCACGGTGATGCTGTGCGAGGTGGACTGGCCGCTGACATTACCGGCCGCATTCGTGGCGGTGGCGCGCAGGCTGTGGTTGCCGTCGGCCAGCGGGCTTTCAACGCTGTAGCTCCAGGCGCCGCTGCCATTGGCCGTGGTGCTGCCTACCGCCACGCCATCGATATAGACCGTCACCGTGCTGCCGGCTTCGGCCGTGCCGATGATCGTCGGCCGGTTGTTGGCGGTGATACCGTCGCTGTTGCTGCTACCGGTATCGGTGGCGCTGCTCAGGCTGACGCCGCCGGGCGCAGCCGGCGCGCTGGTGTCCACGGTAATGCTATAAGCCGTCGACTGACCGCTGGCGTTGCCGGCCAGGTCGGTCGCCGTGGTGCGGATGCTATGATTGCCGGCTCTCAAGGGCGTGGCGATGTTGTAGCTCCAGGCGCCGCTGCCGTCTGCCGTCGCGGTGCCCACCGCCGTTCCATCCACATACACCGTCACCGTGCTGCCGGCTTCGGCCATGCCGATGATCGTCGGCCGGTTGTTGGCGGTGATGCCGTCACTGTGGTTGCTACCCGTATCCGTCGCCGTGCTCAAGGCCACGCCGGAAGGCGTGGACGGCGCGCTGGTGTCGATCACTACGTTATAGGCGCCGGACTGGCCGCTGCTGACGCCGCCACTGCTGACCACGGCGGTGATGGCATGCGCGCCGGGCGTCAGGCCGGAAACGAAACTATAGCTCCAGGCCCCGCTGCCATCGGCAGTCACCCCGTCGATCAACACGCCGTCGACATAAATCTGGACGGTGCCGTTGGCGATTGCGGTGCCGGTAACCGTAGGCGTGGTGTTGCTGGTGATGCCGTCGCTATGGCTGCTGCCGGTATCGGTGCCAGAGGTCAAACCGCTGACGCTAGGTGGAAGCAACTGCACCGCTATCGCCCGGCTTGCTGTCGCGCTGGTTTTAGTGCCGTCACTGACGCTGAAACCGATGGTGCGGGTGGCGGTATTGGGCGAACCCGAGGTGTCGTTGTAAGTGACCGCACGCAGGGCCGCCTGCCACTGCGCCAGCGTCGCCGTGGCGCCGCTGGAGGTCAGCGTCAGCACTCCGGTGCCGCTGTTGTAGCTGGCCGCGATATTGCCCATGGTGCTGCCGTTGTTGGTGAAGGCCAGCACATCCTCGCCGCTGTGGAAATTGCCGGTGATGGACACCGTGGCGCTGGCCAGCGTGCTGTTGTCAAGGTCGGATACGGTCAGGCCGCCGTCCACCGGTGTGGCTCCGCTGCCTACTACATACGTGCCGGCGCTGCCAGTGGTGGTGGTGATCGGTGTTTGGTCGGTCGCCGCCACCGTCACCGTGCGCGTGACCGTGGCACTGTCCTTGCTGCCGTCGTTGACGCTGAAGCTGATGGTGCGGGTGGCCGTGTTGGGCGTGACTGCGCTGTCGGTATAGGTGACCGCGCGCAGCGCCGCCTGCCATTGCGCCAGCGTCGCCGTGGCGCCGCTGGAGCTCAGCGTCAGCACCCCGGTGCCGCTGTTGTAGCTGGCGCTGATGTTGCCAAACAAGGTGGTGTTGCTATTGGTAAAGGCCAGCACATCCTCACCGCTGTGGAAGTTGCCGGTAATGGCCACCGTGGCACTGGCTAGCGTGCTGTTGTCCAGATCGCTGACCGTGATGCCCGCGTCCACCGCCACCGGCGTGGAGGTGGTATTGTCGCCGGCGGTGAAGGCCGCGCTGCCGCCGCTGGTGGTGGTGATCGGCGTCTGGTCGGTGGCGGTCACCGTCACGCTGCGCGTTGCCGCCGCACTGTTTTTGCTGCCGTCGTTGACGCTGAAGCTGACGGTGCGGGTGGCGGTATTGGGGCTCACCGCGCTGTCGGTGTAGGTCACCGCGCGCAGCGCCGCCTGCCATTGCACCAGGGTTGCGGTCGCGCCGCTGGAGGTTAGCGTCAGCACCCCGGTGCTCGCGTTGTAGCTGGCGACGATATTGCCGTAGACGCTGCTATTGGTATTGCTGAAGGCCAGCACATCCTGGCCGCTCTGGAAGTTGCCGATGATGGCCACGGTGGCACTGGCCAGCGTGGTGTTGTCCAGATCGCTGACCGTGATGCCTGGGTCCACCGCCACCGGGGTAGAGGTGGTGTTGTCGCCGGCGGTGAAGGCCGCGCTGCCGCCACTGGCGGTGGCGACAGGCGTCTGATCGGTGTCGGCTACCGTCACGCTGCGGCTCACCGTGCTGCTGCTGGCGCTGCCGTCGTTGACCTGGAAGCTGATGGTGCGGGTGGCGGTGTTGGGCGTCACCGCGCTGTCTGTGTAGGTCACGGCACGCAGCGCCGCCTGCCACTGCGCCAGCGTGGCGCTGCCGCCGCTGGAGGTCAGCGTCAGCACCCCGGTAGCGGCGTTGTAGCTGGCAACGATATTGCCCATGGTGCTGCCATCGTTGCTGAAAGCCAGCACGTCTTCGCCGCTGTGGAAGTTGCCGGTGATGGACACGGTGGCGCTGGCCAGGGTGGGG
Source organism: Comamonas guangdongensis (assembly GCF_041079535.1). NCBI lineage: Bacteria > Pseudomonadati > Pseudomonadota > Betaproteobacteria > Burkholderiales > Comamonadaceae > Comamonas > Comamonas guangdongensis. The sequence goes on from NZ_JBFYGN010000033.1 coordinate 43,508, forward strand.
CTGGCGCTGTCGGTAACGGTCAGGCCGCCGTCCACCGCCACCGGGGTGGAGGCGGAGTTGTCGCCGGCGGTGAAGGTCGCGCTGCCGCCGCTGGTGGTCACCACCGGTACCACGCCGATGGTGACGGTGGAGGCCAAGGCCAGTGTGGTGGTGTCGACCCCGCCATTGCTGGTGCCGCCGTTGTCCCTGACGCTGGTCAGCGTCACCACGCGGTTGCCGGCGGTGGGGCTGCCGCTGCTGTCGCGGTAGCTGATGCCGTTGATCACGCTGGCCGCGGTGCTGGAGGAAATGCCGCCGCTGCTGCTGATGGATACGGTTGCGGTGCCGCCACTGAGCGACACGGTAGCGCTCAGACCGTTACCGCTGGTGGTCACCGCGTTGCCGTTGGTCAGCGCCACATTGCTGCCGTCTATGGACAGGATTTCGCTGCTGCCGTCATGCAGGCCGGATACGGTCAGCGTCAGCAGGATGATGCTCTGGCTGGACTCGACGGCACTGACGCTGGCGCCGCTGAACACCGCTACCGCGGAGCCGCCCATGGTGAAGGTGGGATTGCTGGCGGTGGCGCTGGCGGTGGGCGGGTCATTCACTGCTGCCACCGCCACCGTCACATTGCTGGAGCCGGTGCCGCCGCGGCCGTCGTTGACGCTGACATTGATGGTGCGGGTGGCGGTGCCGGGGTCGTTGCTGCTGTTGTTGTAAGTCAGCGCCGCCACCAGCGTGCTCACCCGCGACGCGGTGGCGTTGCTGTTGAAAGTGACGATCAGATCATGGCCGCTGACGCCATCGCCATTGCTGGCGATCACGCCTATGGACACGCCTCCGACCGTCACCACGCTGCCCACGCTGGTGCCGCTGGACAGGCTCACCGTGCCGCTGGTGTCCACGCCCAGCACGTCCTGGCCGCTCTGGCCGTTGGCGGAGATGTGCACGGTCAGGTTGCCGCCGTTGAAATTGGAGGTGTCGCTATCCGTCACCGTGGCCGCGGTGCCGGTGTCCAGCTTCACCGCGCCGCCTTTCTCGGTGAAGGTGGGGTTGTCGCCGTTGAGGTTGCCTATCACCGGTGCGGCATCCGGCGCCACCGTCACCGTCTTGGTCACCGCGCTGCTGTTGATCGCGCCGTCGTTGATCTGGAAGCTGATGGTGCGGCTGCTGGTGTTCGGGGTCAGCGAGCTGTCGGAGTAAGTCACCGCGCGCAGCGCCGCCTGCCATTGCGCCAGCGTCGCCGTGGCGCCGCTGGAGGTCAGCGTCAGCACTCCGGTGCCGCTGTTGTAGCTGGCCGCGATATTGCCCATGGTGCTGCCGTTGTTGGTGAAGGCCAGCACGTCCTCGCCGCTGTGGAAATTGCCGGTGATGGACACCGTTGCGCTGGCCTGGGTGCTGCTGTCGGAGTCGGACAGCGTGATGCCGCTGTCCACCACCACCGCGCTGCCGTTGCCGCTGCTATAGGCGCTGGAGCCGCCGCTGGTGGTCAGCGTCGGCGCAAAACCGAAGTTGATGGCGTTGATGGCGCCTATGCCTATCATGCCGGTCACCGTATGGCCGTTGGCCGCCAACACCCGGAAGGAATCAATGCCCTGGAAGGCGCTGTTGCCGGATACATCGAAAGTCACCAAGCCGCCGCTACCCTGCCACACGTCACCCACGTTCAGCGTCAGCGTTGCGCCACTGACTGCGGTGCCGTTGATATAGCCGACCAGTTGCAAATGACCGCCGGAGGAGCCGGAATCGTAGCCGTTCAGCACAACCCCGATGGAGTTCAGGGTGAAGCGGCTGTTGTCGTTGGACTTGACGCTGAAATAGGAGATGGGGTTAGAGCCATCACTGGTACCATCCACCGTTACCGTGTTTGGCACGTCCCGTCCGACAATAATGGACTGATTGCCGTTAACCGGTAAAGCCAATTGCAGCGAGAAATCCCAGCCTTGGACATCACTGGCACTGAGCACGCTACCGGAAGGGTAGTAGTACGTGTTGCCCTCCAAAGCGGCGAAATCGGTGGTACCCGTCATTGGCCGCGCCAGCAGGGCGTCGTAGCTCAAATGCAGGGCCTCCACGTCGATATGGCCGCTGCTGCGCTCCAGCGTCCAGTTGCCGCCCAGGCTTGCTGCGCCGGTGGCGTCGGTGGATGCGGCCACATCGGCATGGGTGTAGCGCGCCAGTTCGCTGACGAAGCGCGCCCCTTCGGTGCCTTCGCCGATGTTGCAGCCGTAGAGCAGTATGTCGCCGTCGGGCTTTAACGCGTCCCCAATGGCGGCCAGCTCTGTGCTCCGGCCGTCCAGGCTGGAGAGGGTCAATTCGGTGCGCCCCAGCATCAGGTCTGCACGCTGGCCGTGGGAGAGGATATGGATGGCGTCTATGCCATGGCGTCCCTGGAGGTACTGAGCAATCTGGCTCAGGCCATCCTTGCTGCTGTCGAGCACCACGACTTCCGCATTGGCCGGAAGTGCGTTGACCAGCTGCTGGTAGTTCTGCACATTGCTTTCAACGAAAACCACCTCGTGGCGCTCTGTGGAACCGGAGGCGCTCGCTTTTGCGGCTTCGGCCATCAGCGCGTGCAGCGGTAGCGGGGCTGCGTGCTCTGCTTGGTCGGCTGGGTGGCTGTCAGGTACAGCGTGCGTTGCATCGGCGGCCGCGGAGACTGCTGCGCCATCGAACATGAAGCGCTGCTCCAGCGCCAGCGGGCGTGCCACGCTGGTCCGAGGCAACGCCCTGGGGGCAGATTCCGGTTGCAGGGGCAGCGCCTGTGCCAGGCGACTCCAGAAGGGGCGGTGTTCGCGGTTCATCAAAATGTCCTTCCTGTGCGCTGGTGAGGAGGCACCGGGGTGCTCTCAGGTCCGGCCCAGTGCTGCCTGTCCGGCTTGTGTCACCCACGCGGGTTGCGGTCTTGCCTGTGTGACTATCGAAACATGAGCTGCCTGCGTACTGATTTCCTTGGCTGCAATGGAGAAATGCGTCAGAACCATTTCAATGACAGTGCAGGCAGCTCCTGAATTTGTGGTGCTTAGGGCTTGTTTGCCTGGGGCGGAGCCATCAGCACCTGCCCGCTCATGCCGGCGATCAGCTCCGTAAACTTGCCGTGGATGGCCGCATTGACCTTCACGGACT
>NZ_JBFYGN010000034.1:0-38626 GCF_041079535.1 Comamonas guangdongensis
TTATCTCGGGCATCGAGAACGACGATGCTGCCTTGCGCATCGGCTTCTGTGAAAAACCGCGACCACTCGGTCATTTCTTGAAACTGCGGACCGGCCACTGTCACTTGAGCCAACCCTGCGGCCAGGGCGGATAACACCAAATTTCGTCGATTCATGCGACTAGTTTAAAGGTCAAAGAAATTCGTTTTGGGGTGGCTGCAATAGTGGCAGTGTCGGCTTGAGGCAGGGACGAACGTCTCTTGTGGGTCGTTCTGAGACGGTCGCCTAACGGCCAGAAGCTGCCGGCCACCGCGTCTTCTTGAGCGGTGCTTGAGGCTGAGCTCAGACATTCGGACTCGAGGTCGGAATGTTCGCGGGTGCCATTAACCGGTCCTTGGCCGAGTCAGGCCTCGAATGAATGCCTGGCAGGGTGAGAAACAGTTCCCAAACGCCGAGCCGTGGCCGCGGGACTGCGATGAACCGCAGAAGGGCTGTATTGTGTGCACAATGATGGTCGGCTCGGACGAGCAGCTCGCGCATTCCACAGCTGCTATACATTGATTCACGTCACAGACCATCCAAGAAGAACGCATGTTGATCAAATCCATTCTGAAATCCGCCGTGGTGGCGCTGACGATCACGACCGGTGGGGCGCTTTTCGCACAGGGCACGCCCATCAACGCCGCGGCGTTTGACGCTCTGGTTGCGCAGGGCCCTGTCGCCGACGCGGCGACCATCGCATCGAGCACCTGGGCCAGCAAGATCAAGAAGGCCGGCACGCTGCGCTTCGGCGGTGTGCAAACCTCGAATCTTTTCTCGCTGCTCAACGAGAAAGATGGCAAGATCCGCGGCTTCGACGCAGGTCTGGCTCAGCTTCTCACGCGCTATATCCTGGGCGATGCAGCCAAGTACCAGTTCGCGCAAGTGACCTCGTCCACGCGCGAGCAGGTGCTCATCAACGATCAGGTGGACATGGTGCTAGCTACTTACTCCATCACTCCTGCCCGTGCCGAGAAGATCTCGTTCGCCGGCCCTTACTACACCTCGCAGGCCGGGGTGCTGGTCAAGGCGAGCAACAAGACGATCCAGTCGTACAGCGATCTGGCCGGCAAGAAGGTCGCCACGCAGGCTGGCTCCACGGGGCCCGCGATCCTGGCCCAATACGCGCCTAAGGCAGTCATACAAGAGTTCCAGACGCACCAGGAAGCCCTCGACGCACTGCGCCAGGGACGCGTGGAGGCCTATGTGACCGATTACACCTTGCTGCTCAACGCCCTGAGCCTCGGCGCCGGAAACGCGCGGCTGGCGGGTGCGCCCTTTGGTGCGCAGGACCCCTACGGCGTTGGACTGCCAAAGGGCTCGGACGGTGTGGCCTTCATCAATGCCTTCCTGAAGAAACTGGAGGCCGACGGCACCTGGACCAAGCTTTGGACCATATCCATCGGGCAGCGCACCGGCAGCACGGCCGTTCCGACGCCGCCTGCCCACCCTTAACCGATGGGTGCGGTCTCCAGGCTCCTGGTCGACTATGGGCCTGCCTTCTGGCAGGCCCTCTTGCTGACGTGGAAGCTCACGCTGGTGTCGTTCGTGCCCGGGTTCCTGCTGGGCATGGTCGTGACGGTGCTTAGGCTCTTGCCTCTGCCGCCGCTGCGCTTCGTGCTGACGGGCTACGTCGAGATCTTCCGCAACATTCCCAGCGTGGCGCTGCTGATCTTCATCGTGTTCGCGCTGCCCGATCTCAATGTCGTGATTGACTATGAGCCCAGCGTGATCCTGACGTTGACGCTGGTCTGTTCCGCGTTCACGGCGGACTACCTGCGCTCGGGCATCAACACCATTCCCGGTGGCCAAATCGAGGCCGCACTCAGCCTGGGCATGCGGCCGGTGCACATCATCTCGGCGGTGGTCTTGCCACAGGCGCTGCGCTCGGTGGTGCAGCCGATGACCTCGCTGCTCATTGCGCTGATGCTGTCGACCTCGTTGGCGTCGCAGGTGCCGTTTCCGGGCCGGGAGCTCACCACGCTCGTGTCCAAGATCGCCAACGACTCCGCGGTTGGCATGGCCGCGTTTGCGGTGGCCGCAGCGATGTATGTGGCGACTGGATTGCTCATCGCCTGGGCCGGCGCCACCTTGGAAAAGAAGCTTCGGATACTGCGATGAGCCGCCCTTTGGAAGACATTCTGTTTGCTGCGCCAAGCCCCCGGGCCCAGGCCGTCACAAGGGCGGCGAGCGTGGTCGTCGCGGCCGTGCTGCTTCTGCTGGCTGCGGGCATCGTGTTCCGGTTCCATTCCGCAGGGCAGCTCGACGCTCAATTCTGGGAATTCTTCGCCTGGCCGACGACCTGGGCCTTCCTGGCCAAAGGCCTGCTCGGCACGCTGGCATCGGCGGCGATGGCCGCCGTCATCGCGCTGGTCCTCGGGTTGCTGCTGTTGTTGGGGCGCCTGGCGCGGCCGCGGCTCGTGCGTTGGCCTAGCATCGCGGTCATCGAGTTCCTGCGTGGCACGCCCACGCTGCTGCTCATCTATGTCTGCTTTCTGGTGCTTCCGCTGGCTGGGATCAAGCTGAGCACCTACTGGATGCTGACCTTGCCCATTGGGCTGAGCACCGCCGCCGTGGTGGCCGAGGTCTACCGCGCGGGCGTGCTCGCCGTTCCCCGTGGCCAGAGCGATGCCGCGCGAAGCCTGGGGATGAGCGAGGCCCAGGTTTTCTTCTTCGTCGTCTTTCCCCAGGCCCTGCGCTACATCGTCCCGGCGCTGGTCGCGCAACTGGTCATCGTGGTCAAGGACACCACCTTCGGCTACGTCGTCACCTACGGCGAACTCATGCAGAACGCCAAGGTGCTCATCGCCAACTACCACGCGCTGGTGCCCGTGTACCTCGTGGTAGCAGCGCTTTACTGCCTCGTGAACTACGCGATATCAAGGGCGAGCAAACGGCTCGGCCGGCCCATGCATTGACAGGTGAAACTTCAGCGGTCGCAATGAGTCGGAAGTGCAGGTTCAAGAGGCCGTAAAGCGGCCACCTGCGGAAAGCCTTCCGTCGGCTCAGTGGATGGGGGTCATCTATTTGATGACGTTCCTGACCCGGTCCGCGATCATCGCGTGGGCGACCCGACTGGGGTGCAATGGGTCGGCAAACAGAAGGTTGACGGGGCCCTGCAGTACCGGATTGGCAGTGCTGCCGCAAGCGTGGGCCGTGTCGATGACTTTGGTGCAGTAGATGGGATAGTTCAGCAATTGCTGCGACAGTTCACCGAAGATGGTGCTGCTAATGACGAACTTCACGCCCGATGTGTTGCGGAGGCCGGCGGTGATTTCGCTGTTGAAGATCTGCGCCAATTGCGACAAGGAGGCTCCACTGTCGGCTGTGCTGCGCCCGAAGGGGGATTGCCCAAGATCGGGCAGCGTGAATACGTAGATGTGCGGGTGAGAGGGTTGCGCCGCCAGCACCGATACGTAGTGGACGAAGGATGTGGCCGCATTGACGACGGCCTGGCTGCTGCCGGGTTTGGTGGCTGCGGCCAGCACGTCATTGGACCCCATGAGGATGGTGATCGCGTCGCCGCCCTTGAGCTTGCCGCTGTTGATCAGCGCCGAGATTTGCGACCCCAAGCTGGTGAATGTATTGGGCGTGTGGGAGTCCGTTGAGTCGAACATGACGCCAGCGCCGCCCACTGCGTAGTTGTTTCCGTCGCGGTAGTAGTACGTGCGTGGGTCCCAGGGGCATTGTTTGCGGTCATCGCAAAACGCGGGGGTACTCGACGTCAAGTCCTGGATCCAGGTCTTGCCGGAGACAAGCGGATTGACGCCGGACGGGTCGGTATAGGTGATGCCCAGCGATCCGGCGTCCGACAGGCTGTCGCCCAGAGTGTAGATTTCGGAATGGACTATCGGTGCGGCGATAGCCAATAGGGAAAACAGGCCAAGCGACAGGGCCGACTTCAAGCTTGAAATCATCCTATTTCCCTTCAATTCAACAAGCCCGGATAGGGGCGGAAGGCGTGTTTCTGCGTGCCGTGAACCACGCTGGAGCGCTGAAATGGTGCCCCGCTCAGCGTGCCCTGGCAAGCAGGCGACCATGCTGTTTCCTGTCGGAATTTCGCCATGTTTAGACCAGAGGGTGCGGTCGGGGCAAGAGGGCAATGAAGCTCTCGACCTTGAGAGTGGTGGCGGCTTTTCGCTTGGAAGAAGGCGGCCGCTGCGATACCGGTCCGACATAATGGATCTCTCTTTCTCAACTGCCCCCTAGACCCCATGTCAAACACCGCCACGGGCCAAGGCCTGAAAGTCAGAAAACTGAGCCAGACCGACTTTGAACCATGGATGTCGCTCTGGTCCGGTTACAACGCTTTTTATGGCCGCAGCGGAGCGACCGCCTTGCCCGAGGAAATCACGAGAACGACCTGGGAGCGCTTCTTCAATCCCATCGAGCCGGTTTTTGCGCTGGTGGCCGAGCTCGACGGCAAGGTGGTGGGGCTGGTCCATTACCTGTTTCACCGCAGCACCACCAGGCTGGGTCCGGTCTGCTATCTGCAGGATCTTTTCACCTGCCCGACGCAGCGCCAGCGCGGAATCGGCAATGCCTTGATCGACGAGGTCTATCAGCAGGCTTCGCTTGCCGGGGCGAGCCGCGTGTATTGGCAGACACAGACGAGCAATGAGGCCGGACGCCGGCTTTACGACAAGGTCGCAAAACACAGCGGCTTCATCGTCTACAGCCACGAGCTTTGATAGGTGCTGAGGCACTGCCGGAAAATCGCGTCCTATGCAAGCAAAGCCGTTTCCAGCCGGTTGATGACGCCGGGCCAGCCGTTGCGCATGCCATGGAAGGCTGTCTTGCCGAGCGGCGACTCGAGGTCAAAGCCCTTGTGCTCGAGCGACAAACGCGTGCCGTCTGCTTCGGCCGCCAGCTTCCAGGTGATCGTCGTGTTCAGTGTGCCGGGGGCAAACGAATAGGAGAGCAGCCGTTCATGCTCGACGGCGATGATCTTGCACAGCTGCAAGCCCCATTGCCCCATATTCAGCGTGAAGCAGTGCCCGAGGACGGGGCGCACGTCCCCCGCAGCCCACCATCTGGCGTGAATGGCCGGGGTGGTCAGCGCGGTCCAGACCTTGTCCGGCGGTTGGTGGATCAGGCGGCTGAGCTGAATGAGTCCGGGTTCCGTCATCTCATCTCCTTTGTCGGATGGCGCTGAGTGCATCCTAGCGCGGCTTCCAATGTATGGCAGTCTCTCAAACGCGCCAATGGCCGAAGACAGCCAGAAGCAGGCCGTCGGCTACGATGGAGGTCATGATTTCGGCATCCTCCATTGACCTCATTGGCAACACTCCCCTCGTCGCCCTTGACCGGCTCTATCGCGGTCCGGGCCGCCTGCTGGCGAAAGCCGAGTTCCTGCTGCCCGGAGGCAGTGTCAAGGACCGAGCCGCCAAGAGCATTCTGCTGGCGGCACGCGCTGACGGTCGGCTCAAACCGGGAGCGCCGGTCATCGAGATGACGAGCGGGAACATGGGGGCGGGCTTGGCCGTGGTCTGCGCAGCCCTGGGGCACCCGCTGGTGGTCACCATGTCCGCGGGAAACAGTCCGGCGCGCGCGCGGATGCTGGAAGGCCTGGGCGCCGAAGTCATTCTGGTGCCGCAGGTCGATGGCGCTCCTGGCCAGGTAACGGGGCAGGACATTCGGGCTGCGGCCGAGATGGCCGAAACGCTGGCGCGGGAGCGAGGCGGTTTCTACGTCGACCAGTTCAACGCTGCGGAAGCCGTCCAGGCACATGAATTCACAACCGGCCCGGAAATCATCCGCCAGACCGGCGGCAAGATCGATGCCTGGGTTGCGGCCGTTGGCACCGGCTCCACCTTCATGGGCGTTGCGCGGGCCATGAAGTCGGCCAATCCGGCGACGGTCTGTGCTGCCGTCGAGCCACTGGGTTGCCGGCCGCTGGCCGGAGAAGTGGTCGCCAAGCCGCGCCATCTGATTCAAGGCACGAGCTACGGCGCGGTTCCTCCTCACTGGAACCCGCGCCTGATGGACCTGAGCCTGGCCGTCACCGACGAGGATGCCGAACTGTGGCGCCGCAAGATAGCCAAGGAGGAGGGCCTCTACGTCGGCTATTCGGCAGCAGCCAACGTCTGCGCAGCGGCCGCGCTGCTGGGCTCGGGAAGGCTCGGCCCAGATGCCGTGGCCGTCACGGTGCTCTGCGACACCGGATTGAAGTATTAGGCCGGACTCCCTGAGCGGCGGCACCGGGGTGAATCGGCCATGAAAAAACGCCCCGCAGGGCGTTTGAGCTCGAGGCTTGGCGGCTGAAGCTCGTCGCTTCAGCCTCCGCGTCACTTCTTCAGATCGAAGCGGTCCAGCTCCATCACCTTGGTCCAGGCGGCCACAAAGTCCTGAACCATTTTTTGGTGGGCGCCGGCTTGGGCATAGACCTCGGCCACGGCACGCAAAATGGCGTTGGAGCCGAAGACCAGATCCACGCGGGTACCGGTCCACTTCTTCGCGCCGCTCTTGCGGTCCAGGCCTTCGTAGCTGCCGTCTTCCAGCGCTTTCCACTGCGTGCCCATGTCCAGCAGGTTGACGAAGAAATCGTTGGTCAGCCTGCCGGGAGTCTGGGTCAGCACGCCGTGCTGGCTGCCGCCGGTGTTGATGTTGATGGCGCGTAGGCCGCCGATCAGCACGGTCAGCTCGGGGGCGCTCAGCGTCAGCAGCTGGGCCTTGTCGATGAGCAGGGCCTCGGCAGGAGCGGGGAAGCTGCCTTGCAAATAGTTGCGGAAGCCGTCGGCCCTGGGCTCCAGGTTGCGGATGGAGTCCACATCGGTCTGCTCGGCGCTCGCATCGCCGCGGCCGGCGCGGAAAGGCACGCTCACCTGCACGCCGGCATCGGCGGCGGCTTTTTCCACGCCGGCGTTACCGGCGAGCACGATCAGATCGGCCAGCGAGATGCGCTTGTCGCCATCTGCGGCCTTGTTGAACTCGCGCTGAATGCCTTCGAGCACGGCCAGCACCCGGGCCAGCTGCTCGGGCTGGTTGGCCTCCCAGTCCTTTTGCGGGGCCAGGCGGATGCGCGCGCCGTTGGCGCCGCCGCGCATGTCCGAGCCGCGGTAGGTGGAGGCCGAGGCCCAGGCCGTGCCCACGAGTTCGGAGACCGTGAGACCGGAGGCCAGCACCTTGGCCTTGAGGGTGGCCTGATCGGCAGCATTGACCAGCGGATGCGTGACGGCGGGAATCGGGTCCTGCCAGATCAGCTCTTCCTTGGGCACCTCGGGGCCCAGGTAGCGGCTGCGCGGACCCATGTCGCGGTGGGTGAGCTTGAACCAGGCGCGGGCAAAGGCTTCGGCAAAGGCCTGGGGATTCTCCAGGAAGCGGCGCGAGATCTTCTCGTAGGCCGGGTCCAGGCGCAGCGACAGGTCGGTGGTCAGCATGGTGGGCTTTTTGTTGGGGCCGCCATGTGCGTCGGGGATGACGTCGCCCGCATCCTTGGCCACCCATTGCAGGGCGCCGGCCGGGCTTTTCTCCTGCACCCATTCGTACTTGAACAGGTTCTCGAAGAAGAAGTTGCTCCACTGCGCGGGCGTCTGGGTCCAGGTCACTTCCAGGCCCGAGGTGATGGTGTCGCCGGCCTGGCCGGACTTGTAGCTGCTGGCCCAGCCCAGGCCCTGGGCTTCCAGGCCTGCGGCTTCGGGCTCGGCCCCCACGTTGCTGGCCGGGCCCGCGCCGTGGGTCTTGCCGAAGGTATGGCCGCCGGCGATCAGGGCCACGGTTTCCTCGTCATCCATGGCCATGCGGGCAAAGGTGTCGCGGATGTCGCGGGCCGCGGCGATGGGGTCGCCATTGCCGTCAGGGCCTTCGGGGTTCACATAGATCAGGCCCATCTGCACGGCCGCCAGCGGGTTCTCGAGATCGCGTTCGCCGCTGTAGCGGCTGTGGGGATTGCTGGTCGGGGCCAGCCATTCCTTTTCGGCACCCCAGTACACGTCGTGGTCGGGCTCCCAGCTGTCCACGCGGCCGCCCGCAAAGCCGAAGGTGCGGAAGCCCATGGTCTCCAGCGCCACATTGCCGCAGAGAATCATCAGATCGCCCCAGGACAGGGCATTGCCGTATTTCTGCTTGATGGGCCAGAGCAGGCGGCGCGACTTGTCGATATTGACGTTGTCGGGCCAGCTGTTGAGCGGCGCGAAGCGCTGCTGCGCGCGGCCTGCGCCGCCACGGCCATCCTGCACGCGGTAGGTGCCGGCGGCATGCCAGGCCATGCGGATGAACTGCGGGCCGTAGTGGCCGAAGTCGGCGGGCCACCAGTCCTGGGAGTCGGTCATGAGTGCGCGCAGATCGCGCTTGACGGCTTCGTAGTCCAGCTGCTGGAAGGCCTGGGCGTAGTTGAAGTCCTCGCCCAGCGGGCTGCTGCTGGGGTTGTGCTGGCTCAATAGGTCCACGCGCAGCTGCTGGGGCCACCAGTGCTGGTTGGTGGTGCCGTTGCCCTCGGCAGCGGTTTCGCTGTTCTTGCCCTGGTGGAAGGGGCACTTGGATTCAGTCGTCATGATTTCTCCGTTTCAACAAGTCGTTCAAGGGACAAGCGATGGATACCTTGCGGTAGCTGCAACGCAATGAAGAATAAATAGTTGTTTGCTATTGAATTTCATTCATTATGTTTTCGGGCTATTGCGCAAACAAGTCAATTTCGATTGAAAAAATCCAAGCCCACTATAGCCATAAATGTGCTGGGCCCCGAGCTGTCGCACCGTTACTGCTGTAGCGGCTTGCCGAGCCACCGCCGCAAGTCGCGCGTGGTCGGCGCCGGGCCAGCATGCGATGCGGGGCATGGGCGGACATGGCTTGACGCGTATCGGCCATACGTGTTTTTTCCAAGCCGCGGCAGAGCTCCATGGCCTATAACCGCGGACAGGCATCGTGCCCTCAGGAGACTTTATGCACAGCGACCGCCGCGTCACCTTCTACCACGCACCGCGCAGCCGCTCGGCCGGGGTACGCATTCTTGTCGAGGAGCTCGGCGCCGAGCACGATCTGGTCGCGCTAGATCTGCAGGCCGGGCAGCAGCGTGAGCCGGCTTATCTGGCCATCAACCCCATGGGCAAAGTGCCTGCGCTGCGCCATGGCGATGCCTTGATCACGGAGCAGGCCGCGGTCTATCTGTATCTGGCCGAGCTTTATCCCGAGCATGGCCTGGTGCCGCCCGTGGGCGATGCCTTGCGCGGGCCGTTTCTGCGCTGGATGGTTTTCTACGGCTCCTGTTTCGAGCCGGCCGTGGTGGACCGGGCGCTCAAGCGCGATAGCGGCGGCCGCTCGATGTCGCCCTATGGCGATTACGCCAGCGTGATGCAGGCCCTGATACAGCAGCTGACGCCCGGTCCCTGGCTGCTGGGCGAGCGCTTCACGGTCGCCGATGTGCTCTGGGGCAGCGCTCTGGGCTGGATGCAGGCCTTCAAGCTCCTGCCCGAGTCGCCGGAGATACGGCGCTATGTGGCCCGCTTCGGCGAGCGGCCTGCGGTGCGGCGCGCGGCGGCACTGGACGAGGCCTTGATTGCGGCGCGAAAACCCGGCTGAGGGGGCTCAGCCGGCCACGAGCTTGTGCACGAGGTCGGCCGCCGTGGAGGCGCCGTATTTGCGCATCAGCCGCGCGCGGTAGATCTCCACGGTGCGGTGGCTGATGTCGAGGGCGCGGCCGATTTCCTTGGAGGTCAGACCTTCGAGCAGCCGCGCCGCGACTTCGCGCTCGCGGCCCGTGAGCTCGGCCTTCACGGGGCGGTGGGCGGACAGATCTTCAAAGCTCCAGATGCCCGAGGCATGCGGGTCGTCGCGGTCCAGCGTGCGGCCCGTCACATGGCACCAGAAGGTCTCGCCGTTGGCGCGCTTCATGATGCGGTTGTCGCTGTAAAAGCCCTTGGTGTTGAGAATCGGCGCGATGCGCGCGCCCAGGCGCTCATACTCGTCGGCGCTGGGATACAGCACCTGGAAGGACTGGCCGATCAGCACCTCGCGCGAGGCGTGGAACATCTCGCACAGCTGGCGGTTACAGTCGATCACGGTGCGGTTGCGCGAGATGACGAGGCCCACAGGGGCGGCTTCAAATGCCAGCCGATAATCAACCACCATAGTGCTGCTCTTTACGAAAAACTACCTATTCAAGTACGTAGTATCGTAGCGCATCCAACCTCAAGGAGACATGTGTGAAAAAGCTCTACCCTTCTGCAGAAGCGGCGCTCAAGGGCGTTGTGGCTGACGGGCAATTGCTGGCTGTAGGCGGTTTCGGCCTGTGCGGCATTCCCGAAGCACTGATCGAGGCGCTGCGCGACAGCGGCGTCAAGAACCTCACGGTGGCGTCGAACAACGCCGGCGTGGATGGTTTCGGCCTGGGCAAGCTGCTCGAAACCCGCCAGATCAAGAAGATGATCGCCAGCTATGTGGGCGAGAACAAGGAATTCGAGCGCCAGTATCTGGCCGGCGAGCTGGAACTGGAATTCACGCCCCAGGGCACGCTGGCCGAGAAGATGCGCGCCGGCGGCGCCGGCATTCCGGCCTTCTTCACCAAGACCGGCGTGGGCACGCAGGTGGCCGAGGGCAAGGAGCTGCGCGAGTTCGACGGCGAGACCTATGTGATGGAGCGCTCCATCGTGGCCGACGTGTCCCTGGTCAAGGCCTGGCGCGCGGACAAGAGCGGCAATCTGCAGTTCCGCCTCACGGCGCGCAACTTCAATCCGGCGGCGGCGACCTGCGGCAAGGTCTGCGTCGTGGAGGTCGAGGAACTGGTGGAAGTGGGCGAGATCGCACCCGACGACATCCATCTGCCCGGCATCTATGTGAACCGCATCGTGCACAACGCCAATCCCGAAAAGCGCATCGAAAAGCGCACCATCACCGAGAAGAAATAAGGAGCTGTCATGTCCTGGACCCAAGACCAGATGGCCGCACGTGCGGCCCAAGAACTCGAAGACGGCTTCTATGTCAACCTCGGCATCGGCATTCCCACGCTGGTGGCCAACCACACGGGCGACAAGGAAGTGTGGCTGCAGTCCGAGAACGGCATGCTGGGCATAGGCCCGTTCCCGACCGAGGATCAGGTCGATGCCGATCTGATCAACGCCGGCAAGCAGACCGTGACCACGATTCCCGGCTCGGCGATTTTCGGCTCCGACCAGTCGTTTGCCATGATCCGTGGCGGCAAGATCAATCTGTCCATTCTGGGCGCCATGCAGGTCAGCGAAAAAGGCGATCTGGCCAACTGGATGATTCCCGGCAAGATGGTCAAGGGCATGGGCGGTGCCATGGACCTGGTGGCCGGCGTCAAGCGCGTGATCGTGCTGATGGAGCATGTGGCCAAGAAGAAGGACGGTACCACCGACCTGAAGATCCTGCCCGGCTGCACCCTGCCGCTGACGGGCGTGGGCGTGGTCGATCGCATCATCACCGACCTCGGCGTGATGGACGTGACGCCCGAAGGCCTGAAGCTGGTCGAGCTGGCTCCCGAGGTGAGCTTTGACGAAATCCAGTCCAAGACCGGCGTGACGCTGATCCGCTGAACCCGCGGTCCATATTGCTTGCGCGATTGATCTGCATCATTGCTACCGACCAGGAGCCCGCAGCCGCGGGCTCTTTTATTTTTGGGGGCGCGTATATTTGCAGCGATCGAGGTCCAGGGAGCTTTTATGAGCGACAGCACAGCAGCACTGCCGGCGCAGCAGACATCGCCTGAGGACGGCGCGCATTTTCTGCGTGCCGTCACCGACATGGCAGCCCGTCGCCATGTGGTGACCGGCGAGGCCATCTATACGGACAAAGGCGTCAAGCTGGTGGACAAGGGTTCGCACATAGACAGCCGCATGTATGAGCGCCTGGTGGAGCACAAGCTGCGCGATCCCATCGACAAATACCTGAGCGTGGAGGGCTGTGTCGACCTGCCGGGCATAGCAACCCGGGCGGCGGCGCAGTGCGAGGCGACAGAGCTGATGCGACGCCTGGCACAGGCGCTGGGTGGCGCTGAGCGGCTACTGGCGCCGGTACGCAAGATCATGCTGCCGCCGCAGATGGGCTTCAAGCTCACGGTGATGCGCGAGCAGCGCCCCGAACTGTTTGAGCACAGTCTGCAGATGATGCTGGTGGCGATCTACCTGGCGCAGAAGGAAGGCTGGGACGAGCACGACCGCGGTCTGCTGGCCACGGCGGCTTTGGTGCACGACGTGGGCATGCTCTATGTGGACCCGGCCTGGATAGACTCCGAACACTGGCTCAACGGTGCCGAGCGGCGGCATCTGATCGCGCATTCGGTCACGGGCATGCTCATCGTGCGCAGTGTGGGCTGCTACCCGCAGGCCGTGGAGATGGCGGTGCTGGACCACCATGAACGCATGGACGGCTCGGGCTATCCGCGCGGCAGCCGTGGCGATGCGATCTCGAAAATGGGGCAGGTGCTGCTGCTGGCCGAAGTGGTCTCGGCCTTTTTCGACAAGTTCCAGGACCTGCCGGGCCAGCGCCTGTCGCTGATGCTGCGCATGAATCACCGCTGTTATCCGGCGCATCTGGTGCGCCACATCCTGCCGCTGCTGTATGACGAGATGGCGCCGGGCACGCCGCTGCCGCCGCTGCAGGCCGAAGTCACTCAGAACCTGACGGCCTTGTCGGCCGCCTTCCAGATGTGGACAGAGCTGAGCCGGCAGTTCCCCGAGAATTGGCAGGCCATGCCCGACCATCAGGCCGCCATCTTCATCGAGGCCGGGCTGGCTCGTATGCAGCATCGGTTGGCCGGTGCCGGCCTGCATCCGCATCAGCAAACCGAGCTGCTGGCTTCTTTGCCGGAAGACGTGCAGGGGATGGGCGAGCTGGCGCTGGTCGGCCGCGAAGCGCTGTGGCAGCTGCAGGCCATCGTCAATGCCTGTCTGCGCCGCTGGCCGGGCACCCAGGCGCGCATGCATGCGGTCGATGCCGCCGTCATGGACTGGTGCGAAGCCTGTGTCAAGCTCGATGCCGAGCCAGCGGAGAAAGCCGTGGCCGGGACGGAGTAGGGCGCCCAGATCGGCAGGCCATGGCAGCCGGTCAGCCGGTTTTTCCGGGTCTGGCTGCTATTCAGGGTATCTACCAGCATTGCCGCGAGAAATGAATTTGATAGCTGCCAGCGCTTGCTGCTAGGGGGTGGAGCCGCTGTTTGATGTGCAAAATAGCCAGGAATTTCGATCTTTCTCAGATTGTCTTATATGTAATCAATTGATAATTATGTGTATTTTGTGTACGAAACTACGATACGTACAAAGCCTTGGGAAAGATTGATGAACGAGAAGATGGCGCAAAGTCCGCAACCAGCGAGCGTCGAGTGGCGCGATGAGGGTGTGCATTATTTGCGGGCCGTCACCGACATGGCCGATCACTGCCTGGTGATGACCAACGAGGCCATCTATACGCACAAGGGCATCAAGCTCGTGGACAAGGGGACCCGTATCGACAGCCGCATGTACGAGCGCCTGGCCCTGTATCCCTTGCGCTATCCGGTGGACTGGCATCTGAGCACGAACCACCTGGTCGACGTGGCCGAGCTGGAAGCCACGGCCCAGGCGCAGTGCGGGACGGTGGAGCTGATACAGCGGCTGGTGCTCGTTCTGGGAGATGAAGAGCGCCTGCTGGCGCCGATCCGGAGCATCGTGCTGGAGCCCCGCATCGCCTTCAAGCTCACGGTGATGCGTGAGCAGCGCAACGAGCTCTTCCTCCACAGCCTGCAGATGAGCCTGGTGGCCATCTATCTGGGGCTGCAAAGCGGCAAAACGGAGCGCGACTGCGTGTCGCTGGCCACGGCTGCCTTGCTGCACGACATGGGCATGCTGCACATGGATCCGGCCTGGACCGATGCCAGCTACCGCTTGACCAGTGAGGAGCGCAGGCAACTGGTGGCGCATTCCGTGACCTCCATGCTGATGGTGCGTAGCGCCGAAACCTATTCGCAGGCCGTGGAGCTGGCGATCCTCGAACATCATGAGCGCATGGACGGCTCGGGCTATCCGCGCGGCGTGCAGGGCCGGCATATCTCGTCCATGGGCCAGATACTGATGCTGGCCGAGGTCATCTCCGCCTTCTTCGAGAAATTCCCGGAAATGCCGGGTCAGCGTCTGTCGCTCATGCTGCGCATGAACCATCAGCGCTATCCCGCGCATCTGGTGCGTATCATCCTGCCGCTGCTGTACGACGAAATCACGCCGGGCACGCCTTTGCAGCCGCTGCAGGCCGAGGTCGGCCACAGCGTGAATGCCCTGTCCGCGGCATTCCAGATGTGGGGGACGCTCAGTCAGGGGTTTCCCGCGCTGTGGCAAAGCATGCCCGACCATCAGGCCGCAGCCTTTGTGGATAGCGGCGTGGGCCAGCTGCAAAAACAGCTGGCCGAGGCGGGCGCGCACCCCGATCAGCAGACCGATCTGCTGAGCTGTCTCAGGGACGATGTGCAGGGACTGAAGGAACTGGCTCTCGTGCACCGAGAGGCGCTCTGGCAGCTGCAATCCATTGTTGACAAATGCCTGCAGCAATGGCCGTCCGTCAGCCTGCGCGAAAACCCCGTGGACGCGGCCGTGGTCCAATGGTGCGAGGCCTGCATGCAGATTCCCTCGAGCAGGTCGATGGCCCCAACGCCCTGAGCGGCCTGGGACTCTCTGTCTCTTGATCGAACGCCGGCCTAGCCGGCGTTTTTCGTTTCCGGGATGTCAATAAGCCCATGCTGGCTGTAAAAGTTGAATAACTGTATATTTGTACAGTTGTCGAGATTTTTGCATGTCCACCATCTCTTCCGTCACCTTGCCGCCTTCCCGCCAGGAGCCTGGAGGATGGGCTGCGGCCGCCATGCCGGCGGGGGTCTGGCGCGGCTCGGACTGGCATGAAAGAGGGGATTGCAGGGCCTGGCCCACGGGATATGCGGCGCTGGATCGCGAGCTGCCCGGCGGCGGCTGGCCGGGCAATGCGCTGGTGCAGGTGCAGCAGCCGCCGCACACCCATGCCGAATGGGCGTTGCTGCTGCCGGCACTGGCCCGGCAGGCGCGCCAGCGCGCGGGGCAACTGGTGCTGGTCGCACCGCCTTATCTGCCGTTTGCACCGGCCCTGCAGGCCGCGGGCATAGAACCCCGGCGTCTGTGCTGCGTGCAGCGGCCGCAGGGACTGGCGGCGCAGGAGCTGGCCTGGGCCTGCGAGCAGGCCCTGCATTGCCGCGATGTGCTGGCGGTGCTGGCCTGGCTGCCGGATCTGCCCGTGCCGGCGCTGCGCCGGCTGCAGCTGGCCGCAGCGTCCGAGGCCCGGCCCATGTGGCTGTGGCAGGGGCTGGCCGCCGAGCAGCAGAGCTCGCCCGCGACCCTGCGCCTGCGTCTGCTCAGGGCCGGCCAGAGCGGCGCTGGTCAGCAAGAGCTGCAGCTGCAGATTCTCAAACGCCGCGGGCCGGCCCTGGAAAAGCCGGTGCCGCTATCGCTGGCGCAATGGGCCTGGGCTCCCGTGCTGCAGGCCCAGGCCGCGCGCCGCGCCGGCCAGAGCGCGGAGGCCGCGCTGCTCATGCAGGGCCGGCTGGCCGCAGCGCAATCCATGGCGGTGTGAGCATGTCCGGCAATACCCACTGGATCGCCTGGCCGGCCGCGCTGCTGGCCGAGCAGGAACCGACTCCCGCCAGCGCCTGCTGGTGGGCGCTGGAGTTTTCGCCGCGCGTGGTCCTGCTCGAGGACGCGCTGCTGCTGGAGACCGGCATGGTGCAGCGCCTCTGGGGCGGTTTGCAGCCCATGCTGAAGCGGCTGGAGCAGGCTTTTGCCCGGGCTTGCACCGTTGCCGCGGAGCAGCCGGTCCGGGCGCAGGGCGCCACGGCCTGGCTGGCGCTGGCCCGGCTCAGGCTGGCGCAGCAGCGCGCAGCCCAGGGCTTGGCAGAGTCCGGGCCGATTCCCGCCGATGCGCTGCCGCTATGGACTCTGAGGGCGCTGCAGGAGCACAGCGCGGTGCTGCAGCGCATGGGCTGCCAGACCTGGGGCGATGTGCGCGCACTGCCGCGGGCTGGGCTGTCGCGTCGCATAGGCAGCAAGCCTTTGCGGGTGCTGGACGAGGCCTACGGCCTGCTGCCCCAGCCGCTGGACTGGCTGCAGCTGCCTCAGCGGTTTGCGCTGCGCCACGACCTGGGCTACCCGGCCCATAGTGCGCAGGCGGTGCTGCAGTCCGCCCAGCCCCTGCTGCGCACGCTGCAGCTCTGGCTCCAGGCCCGTCACCATGCGGTGCTGGCCTTGCAGCTGCGCTGGCACCATGACCTGCGCCGGGTGGACGGGCAGGAGCTGCCGGCCTGGGATGAGCTCTGCATACGCACCGCCCAGCCCACCCAGGGCATGGAGCATCTGCAGCGCCTGCTGCGCGAACATCTGGGCCGGCTGCGCTGGCGTGCGCCGGTGGACATGCTGGAGCTGCAGGCGCTGGAGACCGTGCCCTGGGCGGCCATGCCGCTGAGCTGTCTGCCTGCCGAGGGCGGGGCGGCGGACCACCCCAACAGCCTGGCCTGGCATGAGTGGGTGGAGCGCATCGGCGCGCGCTGGGGCGAGGATGCCGTGCGCCAGGTCGAGCCCTGCGCCGACCATAGGCCCGAGGCCATGCAATGCTGGCAGAGCGCGGCGGCCTGGCTGCGGAAAAAGCGGCCGGCTACGCCAGTCAACGGCTGCGCCGACCCCTGGCAGGCGCTGTGGCCGCCCTGGCTGCTGCCGGAGCCCGAGGCGCTGGCCGTGCAGGCCAACCGCCCGCATTGGCATGGGCCGCTGCAGCTGCGTGCCGGGCCCTACCGGCTGGAATCGGGCTGGTGGGACGGGACCGAAGCGCTGGCCGTGCGCGATTATTTCGTGGCCTATAACGAGGTAGTCGGCCATGTCTGGATCTACCGCGAGCGCTCGCGCTCGCAGCTACTGGCCGCCGCGCCCAGCCCCGCGAGCTGGTTCGCCCAGGGTGTTTACGGGTAGTCGACCATGGTTGAAGCACTTGCGCCCATCGCCGTTGCGCCGCCGCCGGCCGCGACGCCCGCCACCCCCATGGCCCAAGGCATGGGCCGGGGGCCGCTGGCCTATGCGGAGTTGCACTGCCTCTCGCACTTCAGTTTTCTGCGCGGCGCCTCGGCGCCCGCCGAGCTGGTGCACCGCGCCAAAAGCCTGGGCTATGCGGCGCTGGCGCTCACCGATGAGTGCTCGGTCGCCGGTGCCGTGCGCGCCCATGAGGCGGCGCGGGACTGCGGCCTGCATCTGATCCACGGCAGCGAGTTCGCCTGGGGGGCGCTGCGCATCGTGGCCCTGGTGCGCGATCTGCAGGGCTGGGGCAATCTCTGCGAGTTCATCACGGCCGCGCGCGGCCGCGCGGCCAAGGGTGAATATATGGTGGACGAGATCAGCCCCTGGTCGCTGCTGCAGGAGGGCTGCGAATGCCTGTTGCTGCCGCAGCGCAGCGCGCTGGATGCTTCGGATCTGGAAGCTGTCACCGCAAGCCTGGCAAGGGCTGTGGCATGTTTGGAGCCGAAATCCGCATGGCTGGGGGTGGAGCTGCATCTGGCGCCCGATGACAGCCTGTGGCTGCAGACCCTGCAGCAGGCGGGCGCCGCGCTGGGCCTGCGGCTACTGGCCTGCGGCGATGTGCATATGCATGCGCGCTCGCGCAAGCCGCTGCAGGATGTGGTCACGGCCATCCGCCTGGGCCGCACGGTGGCCGAGTGCGGCTTTGCGCTGCAGCCCAATGCCGAGCGGCATCTGCGCTCGCGCCTGCGTCTGGCCGCGCTCTATCCCAAGGCCTTGCTGGAGGCGACGCTGGCCCTGGCCGAGCGCTGCCGCTTCAGCCTCGACGAGATCCGCTACCACTATCCGCAGGAAAGCGTGCTGCCCGGCATGACGGCCACCCAGACCCTGGCCTGGCTGACCTGGGAGGGCGCGGCGGGCCGCTATCCGCAGGGCATTCCCGAGAAAGTGCGCGATCAGCTGCGCATTGAGCTGGCGCTGATCGCGGATCAGAAGTACGAGATGTACTTTCTCACCGTGCACGACATCGTGCGCTATGCGCGCAGCGTCGGCATTCTGTGCCAGGGGCGCGGCTCGGCGGCCAATTCTGCGGTCTGTTACTGCCTGGGCATCACGGCGGTGAACCCCGAGGGCAACCATCTGCTGTTCGAGCGCTTTATCAGCAAGGAGCGCAGCGAGCCGCCCGATATCGATGTGGACTTCGAGCATGCGCGGCGCGAAGAGGTCATTCAGTACATCTACGGCAAGTACGGGCGCGACCGGGCCGCGCTCACGGCCGTGGTCAGCTGCTGGCGCAGCCGCAGCGCGCTGCGCGATGTGGGCAAGGCGCTGGGCCTGCCTGCGGGGCTGATAGATGCCCTGGCCAAGGGACAGTACTGGTTCAGCGAGCATGCCCAGGCCCAGGCCGGGAAGGCCGAGCCGGGCGATGGCGCGGAGGCGCCCGAGGCTTTGCCCGAAGACTGGGTGGAGCGCAAATTCAAGGAGGCCCAGGTGCTGGCCGAGGAAAAGGCCTGCGCCGAGTCCCCGCTGCGCCTGCGCCTGTGGGTGGAGCTGGCCTGGCAGCTCAAGGACTGCCCGCGCCACCTCAGCCAGCATGTGGGCGGCTTTGTGCTCACCGAGGGCCGGCTCACGCGCCTGGTGCCCGTGGAGCCCGCGGCCATGGTGAATCGCTCCGTCATCCAGTGGGACAAGGACGATCTGGATGTGCTGGGTCTGCTCAAGGTCGATGTGCTGGCCCTGGGCATGCTCACCGTGCTGCGAAATGCACTCGACGAGCGGGCCCGCTGGCGCGGCGAGCCCTGGGAGCTGCACCAGATACCGCCGGACGACCCCGCGACCTACGCCATGATTTGCGAGGCCGATACCGTGGGCACTTTCCAGATCGAGAGCCGTGCCCAGATGAGCATGCTGCCGCGCCTGCTGCCGCGCAAGTTCTATGACCTGGTGGTCGAGGTCGCGATCGTGCGGCCCGGGCCGATCCAGGGCGGCATGGTCCACCCCTATCTGCTGTCGCGCGAACGCGAGCGCAGGGGGCTGGCGCTGAGGCTGGAGAAGCCGGAGCTAGCAAAAGCGCTCCAGCGTACGCTGGGCGTGCCCATCTTTCAGGAGCAGGTGATGCAGATCGCCATCGAGGCCGCAGGCTTTTCAGCGGGCAGGGCCGATGAGCTGCGCCGCTCCATGGCGGCCTGGAAGCGCAAGGGTGGCGTGCACCGCTTCAAGGACGAGCTCATAGGCGGCATGCTCGCGCACGGATATCGTCTGGAGTTCGCCCAGGCCATCTTTCAGCAGATGCTGGGCTTTGGCGAATATGGCTTCCCCGAAAGCCATGCTTACAGCTTTGCCCTGCTGGCCTATGCGAGCGCCTGGCTCAAGCGCCACGAGCCCGCGGTTTTTCTGCAGG
Source organism: Comamonas guangdongensis (assembly GCF_041079535.1). Lineage (NCBI taxonomy): Bacteria > Pseudomonadati > Pseudomonadota > Betaproteobacteria > Burkholderiales > Comamonadaceae > Comamonas > Comamonas guangdongensis. The sequence continues at coordinate 19,363 of NZ_JBFYGN010000034.1, forward strand.
CCCTGCTCAACGCCCAGCCCATGGGCTTTTACTCGCCATCACAGCTGGTGCAGGATGCGCGCCGCCATGGCGTGCGCGTGCTACCGGTCGATGTCTGCCACAGCCGCTGGTGCTGCACGCTGGAAGAACCGCTGGCCCCCATACGCGGGGTGGCGCTGCCCCAGCCCGCGGTACGCCTGGGGCTGAACCGGGTCGCGAAACTGGGCCAGGCCGCCGCGCTGCGCATCGAGGAGCAGGCGGCGCAGGCTCCGTGGGCCGATGTGGCCGATCTGGCGCTCCGGGCCCGGCTTGACAAGGCGGATATCGAAACCCTGGCCGCGGCCGATGCGCTGCGCAGTCTTGCCGGCCACAGGCGCCAGCAGATGTGGGACGCGGCGGCCCAGGCGGTCTTGCCGCCGCTGTTCGCCGGTGTGCCCATCCATGAGCCGCGCCTGGTGCTGCCGCCGGCCAAGGAAGGAGAGGAAATCATGTTCGACTACGCGGCCACGGGCTTGAGCCTGCGCCGCCATCCTCTGGCCTTGCTGCGCCCCGGGCTGGTCCGCCACGGCCTGCGCACTGCCGTGGAGCTGCGCCAGATGCTGCCCGGCCAGAAGGTCAGGGCCTGCGGCATCGTCACCGTGCGCCAGCGTCCGCCCACGGCCAATGGCACGCTGTTCATCACGCTGGAAGATGAAACCGGGGTCATCAATCTGGTGGTCTGGAGCCAGAGCTTTGCGCGCTGGCAGGCGCCGTTGCTGGCATCGCGCCTGCTGGCCGTGGAAGGCATCTGGCAGAGCAGCAGCGCGCCGCAGCTGGAGGCCGCGGAACTAGAGGGAGAACTGCCTCCGGCCCAGGCTGACAGGGTGCCGGCTGCTCATCATCTGGTAGTCCTGAAGGCCAGGAATATGACGCGCTGGCTTGGGCGCTTTGTCGAAGTGGGCCTGAATAGCCGGGATTTTCATTGAGAAATCATGATTAAATAATGGTGGCTATTAAAAAATACAAAAATATAAAGCCAAAAAATAGATATGAATAATTTATATTGATTTTTCTTTTGTGTGGTACATGAAAAATCCCTTCTTGGGTATTTTTCAATGTTTTATTAATTATTTCTGGATATTTGAAATTTGAGTCCTCTCCCAGAGAAGGCCATGACTCAAATGGAAAAGCATTGCTGTCAAAAAATATATCGGATGTATTGTGGAGTTCATCAACTATTTTTTGCAACCCTGCAGATCCAGAGACAGCTTCTGCATCGTCATCACCATGGAATCGACCGTTGCTTATCTTGGCGAGAACGGCAACTGTTAGCGCCTGCATATGCACTGCAGAGAATGATCTTCCTGCAGAGGTTCTTGTTGAAATCCGGTAAGAATACTTCCGGACGCGACGCGGAGGATCTCCTTCCTCGGTCTGCAGCGCTGCATCTCTCCTCTTTGAGTAATACCCAAAGCTCACTAGCAATGGAGTGGCGGGTGAAATTCTTTTCAAACAGACTGGAGTTTTGTTTACCTTGATATGAAGTACATCGAAATTTTTTGAATCGAGCAAATTCACATCGGGATGAATTTCAATATGAAAACCCAATGATGAAAACTCTTCAATCAATCTGGTTTCGATATTTTGGATTTCTTTCCCAAGAAATCCTTCAAAACATATGCTCATGATTTATATGGAATGAGTGAAATGTGTCATCAAAAAAATGATGGATTTTGGAAGTTTACCTTGCAAAAGGTGTCGGTATGAGGGGTGCGTCTGCAGATGCAGAAAATTTGCAGCATGAGTGGTTTTTTGATTTGTCGGCAGCTGCAAGAACGGCGCTGAACCGGGGCTGATGAATTTCTTGAATATTGAAAAGCATGAGTCTGCTCAGAGTTTCGCCCTCAGTCCAAAAATTCCGTGATTCCAGCATGGCTGGTCTGTGAGCAAGGAAGGCCCGGCACTCTCACCAGAGGGCGGCGAGATGGCCAGAGTGCGGGAAATGAACGACGGCCGGAGCGAGTCCTGGGTGGAGGGCGGGCATATAGCTGGGCACTAAAATCCCGCGCCATGCATAACTCTCACGATCCCAAGGTCCTGCCGCTGCGCGACGGAGTCAGCCCCAGCTGCGTGGTCCTGCCCAGCCAGGGCCAGGGTTTGCTGATCGATTTCCTCTGTGCGCGCCTGCCCGCGGTCGGCCGTGCCGACTGGCTGCGCCGCATGGGCGCGGGCGAGGTGGTCAGCGAGACGGGAGAGCGGGCGGAGCCGGGCGCGTGTTTCACCCCGGGCCTGCGCTATTACTACTACCGCGAGCTGGAGGCCGAGCCTCCCATCCCTTTCGAGGCGGAAGTCCTCTGGCGCGACGAGCATCTGCTGGTGGCCGACAAGCCGCATTTCCTGCCCGTGGTGCCGGCCGGCCAGTATCTGCAGAACACGCTGCTGGTGCGGCTCAAGCGCGAGTTCGATCTGCCCGAGCTGTCGCCGATCCATCGCATAGACCGCGACACGGCGGGCCTGGTGGTGTTCTCGGTGCAGCGCGCGACCCGCGGCATCTACCAGGCGCTGTTCCGGGACCGGGCCATCCACAAGGTCTACGAGGCCGTGGCGCCATACCGCCCGGACCTGCTGTTTCCGCGCGAGCATGCAAGCCGCATGGAGGAAAGCGGACATTTCTTCCGCATGCACGAGGTTGCGGGCGAACCCAATAGCCGCACGCTGATGGAAATCATCGAGCACAACGCGGCCTGGGCGCGCTACCGGCTCACCCCCGTGTCCGGCAAGCGCCATCAGCTGCGCGTGCATATGGCGGCGCTGGGCCTGGCGCTCAGGGGCGACGCTTTCTATCCCGAGGTCAACGACCCGGAGCCCGGCGACTATTCCCGGCCGCTGCAGCTGCTGGCGCGCAGCCTGGCTTTTGTCGATCCGCTGAACGGAGTGCAGCGCGAATTCCTGAGCCGGCGCAGCCTCGAGTCCCTGCCCGAGGCCTGAGGTGACGGCGCGGTGACGCCCCTGTCCTGCACAGGGGGAACGCGAAGCTTTTCGCAAAATCGGACAAATTTGTCCGATAATGGCGGCCATGTGTCCACCCCGTCCTTCCGCCGCCGAACGCCGCGCCCAGTTGCTGGATGCGGCCGATGCCGTGTTTGCCGAACATGGGGTAACGGCGCCGCTGGACCTGGTGGTCGAGCGCGCCCAGGTCGGCCGCGCCACCCTGTACCGCCAGTTCCCCGACCGGCGCGCCATCATGCTGGCGCTGCTGGAGCGCTCCGTGGACAAAACGCGCAAGGCCGCCCAGGATCTGCGCGACGACGACGAGGCTTTCTTCAAGCTGCTGGCCATGGTCGCGGAACGCATTGCGGTCTCGGCCACGCTGGTCGATTACTGGCGTGCGGTCGAGCGCGGCGACGAAGTCGTGGCCCAGGCGCGCCAGAAAATGTGGACGGTATTCGAGGAGCCCATGAAGCGCGCCGCGGCCAAGGGCCTGTGCAAACAGCCGCTGAATGCCAAGGAGCTGTCCCTGATCTTCGGCATGCTCGGCGGCGCGCTGCGCGGCGAGACGCCGGCACAGCGCAAACAGCTGGCCCGCCGCGCGCTGCAAATCATTCTGGACGGACTCAAGGCCTGATAGAGCATGAGCCAGGCTGCCGCACAAGCCCAGGCGGGCAATACAGGAGCCCCGGCGCCGGCAGCCGGCTCCGCGAGCAGCGCGGCTCCCGCCATTCCCCAGGCTCCGGTCATCCTGCTGCGCCGCCCGCCCGACTGGGCCGAGCATGAAAAGCCAGCCCTGCCGGGCTCGCCGGCCATGCCTTATCACCACCCCTGGGTGCGGCTCTGCTATGGCCTGATCGCGGTGCTGATCGCGCTCACCGGCGGCCTGGGCAATGCGCTGTTCTCGGCCAATCTGCCGACCATCCAGGGCCAGATGGGGCTGACCGCGACCGAAGCCGCCTGGCTCTCGGGCGCCTATGTGATGTTCAATATGACGGCCAATCTGCTGGTCTACAAGTTCCGCCAGCAGTTCGGCATGCGGCTGTTTGCCGAGATCGGTCTCGGCGCCTATGCCATGCTCTGCCTGCTGCATCTGGTGCTGGGCGGCTACGACAGCCTGATTCTGCTGCGTGCCGGCAGCGGCCTGGCCGCGGCGACCTGCTCGTCCCTGAGCACGCTGTACATGCTGCAGGCCGCGCCGCGCAGCTATGTGCTGAAGATGCTGGTGCTGGGCGTAGGGGTGGGGCAGCTGGCCACGCCGCTGGCCTGGATCATCTCGCCGGGCCTGCTCTACAACAGCGATTGGCAGAACCTCTATCTTTTCGAGGCCGGGCTGGCCCTGCTGTCGTTTGCGGCCGTCGTCACGCTGAAGCTGCCGCCCGGCATGTATATCCAGGCTTTCGAGAAGCTGGACTTCCTCACCTTCTGCCTCATGGTGCCGGGGCTGGGCCTGCTGATTGCGGTGCTGGTGCAAGGCTATTCGCTGTGGTGGCTGGACTCGCCGCGGCTGGCTTGGATGCTGGTGGGCGCCATCGTGCTGCTGAGCGTGGCGCTTTATATCGAGCATCACCGCCGTCATCCCATGCTGCACACGCGCTGGTTCGCGCAGATGCCCACCATCCGCTTCGTGCTGGGCGCCGTGCTGCTGCGCTTTCTGACCACCGAGCAGACCTATGGCATGGTGGGGCTGATGCGCAGCCTGGGCATGACGCCCGACCAGATGCATCCGCTTTTCGGCGTGATTCTGGGTGGAACCCTGGTCGGTGTTGTGCTGTCAGCTATCACTTTTGGGGTGCCGCAGATGGGCAGGCAGATTCTGGCGGCGATTGCACTGTTCGCGACGGCGGCGTTTCTGGACCTGCACCGCACCAGCCTCGACCGGCCGGCCGATTTCTTCTGCAGCCAGTTCCTGCTGGCCGTGGGTGCCGGGATCTTCATGGGGTCGCTGATGCTGACCGGCATCATCCAGGGGCTGAAGCACGGCCCCAACCATATGCTCACGGCCATCGTCACGATCTCCATGACCCAGGCCATGGGCGGTCTGCTGGGCTCGGCCCTGCTGAGCACCTATCAGACCCATCGCCAGCAGGTGTACTCGGTGGCGCTGGTGGCGCAGATCGACCCCAGCGACCCGGTGGTGGCCGAGCGCCTCAAGCTCCAGAACCAGATCTACGGCAAGGTGACGGTGGACCCGGGCATGCGCGTCAACCAGGGCACGCTGCAGCTGTCCCAGCTGGTGCGGCGCGAGGCCAGCGTGCGTGCCTACAACGATGTCTTCGCGCTCACGGCGGCGATTGCGCTGCTGTATCTGCTCTGGAGCCTGGGCGCCTCGGCCCGCGTGCGCCAGGCCGCGGCCATGCTGCGGGCCATGACGCGGCAAAGCAGCGACCAAGCTGCGGTCGCGGCGGCCACGGACGGTACGCCACAGCGCGAAGACGCGCAGGAGAGCGCAGCGGAACCAGCCGCGCCGGCAGACGGCAGCAAAGCTGCGGTACCCCAGCGACCGGCATAGAACTCCAACGGATAACAGCAAGAGATCGAGCATGAGCGACAGTCAAAATCAAGCCGCCGCCGCACCGGCGGCACCGGCCTCGGCCCCCGCGGCGGCGGCGCCTGCGGCCCTGCCTCCCACACCCAAGAAAATCCAGCCTTCGCTGCGCAGCGTGCTCATCATGGCCGTGGTGGCTCTGGCCGGCATCTTGCTGGTGCTGCGCGCCTGGAATCTCTGGCCCTTCAACAGCTCGGTGGTCAGCACCGACAACGCCTATGTGCGCGGTGCGGTCACCGTGCTGGCGCCCCAGGTCAACGGCTATGTGACCGAGGTGCTGGTCAAGGACTACGAGCAGGTCAGGGCCGGCCAGCCCCTGGCGCGCATAGACCGCCGCAGCTATGAGGCCTCGCTGGCCCAGGCCGAGGCTCAGCTGGCCAATGCCAGGGCCCAGCTGGCCAATGCCGACCAGACCCAGGCGCAGAACCGTGCGGCGCTGGCCGCCAGCCGCGCGGGCCTGGCGGCGGTGCAGGCCGAGGCCGAACGCTCCCAGGCCGAACTCCAGCGCGTGCAGGAGCTGGCCGAGCGCGGCTCCGTGTCTCTCAACGAGCGCGACAAGGTGCGCGCCACCTCGCGCCTGGCCAGCACCAATGTGGCCAGGGCCGAAGCCGATATCGAGATCAACCAGGAAAAGATCAAGGCCACGACCGTGGGCCGCGACTCGCTCAAGGCCCAGGTACAGATGGCCGAGGCTCAGCTGCGCCAGGCCCAGATCAATCTGGACAACACCATGGTCTATGCGCCCAGCGACGGCCAGGTCAGCGAGGTCTCGGTGCGCAAGGGTCAGTATGTGGCCGCGGGCACCCAGCTCATGTATGTAGTGCCGCCGACCTTCTGGGTGGTGGCGAACTTCAAGGAAACCCAAACCGCCCGGGTGCAGGTCGGCCAGGCCGTGAGCTTCAGCGTGGACGCGCTGGGCGGAGTCCAGCTCCAGGGCCATGTGCTGGAGCTGGCGCCGGCCACGGGTTCCGAGTTCAGCGTGCTCAAGGCCGATAACGCCACGGGCAATTTCACCAAGGTCGTGCAGCGTCTGCCGATCAAGATTTCTATCGACGCGGGCCAGCAACTGGCCGCGCGCCTGCGCCCCGGCATGTCGGTGATAGTGCGCCTGGATACCGCGCAGCAACTGCAGCTCGCTCAGCATGCGCTTGCGGGCCATGGGGCGTCGGGCGCCACAGCGCAGGCCAAGCCATGAGCCGCAGCGAAAAGTTTTTTGCACATCGCCCCGCGCTGGCCGCAACCGCTCTGGCGGCGTTGCTGCTCACCGGCTGCAGCCTGCCGGCCCTGACCCAGGCGCCGGAAAGCGCCAGGCCGGCCATGCCCGAGCGCTGGGCGCAGGACGGCGGCAGCGCCGCTGCGCCGGCCGTGCAGGCGCTGTGGTGGCAGGCGTTTGGCGACCCCGAACTGGGCCGCTGGGTGGAGCTGGCCCTGGTTCGCAACAACGATGTGCTCACCGCCATGGCGCGCGTGGACGAGGCCCGCGCCAATCTGGAGCTGGCGGGCTCGGCGGCCATGCCCCAGGTCTCGGCCAGCCTGCCCGCAGCGGCCAACCGCAGCCTCAGCAGCCGGACCGGGCAGATGGTCCATGTGCGCTCGGCCCAGCCCGTGCTGCAGGCCAGTTGGGAGCTGGACCTCTGGGACCGGCTGGGCCAGCTGAGCCAGGCGGCAGACAGGCGTCTGCAGGCCAGCCAGGCCGACCGCGATGCCGTGCGGCTCGCGGTTGCGGCCACCACGGCCCAGGCCTATATTGGCCTGCGCTCGCTGCAGGCGCAGCTTGGCGTGGCGCAGTCCACCGTGGGCTCGCGCGAGAACGCCGTGCGCCTGGCCGACGATCAGGTGCGCGTGGGGTATATCTCCCAGCTGCAGCAAAGCCAGGCGCTGGCCGAGCTGGAAAGCGTCAAGCAGTCGGTGGAGCAACTGTCGCTGGCTCTGGAGCGACAGCGCATTGCGCTGATGCAGCTGGCGGGCGGTGGGGGCGATGAGCAGGCGCGAGCCTTGATGCAGACCACGCTGCACGGCGGCACCGCCATGCTGGATACGATTGAGCTGCCGGCACTGCCCGCGCCGGGCCTGCCTTCCAGCCTGCTGGAGCGCCGCCCGGACATCGTGCGGGCCCAGCTGCAGCTGGCCGCCAGCGACAGCAATCTGGCCGCCCAGCGCGCGGCCTTCCTGCCCCAGGTGAGCCTGAACGCCAATCTAGGCAGCCTGCTCATCAATGCGCTGGACTACAGTCCGGCCAAGGTCTGGAGCATAGGGGGCAGCGTGCTCGCGCCGCTGTTCAGCGGCGGACGGCTCCAGGGCCAGTTCGATGCGGCCACGGCCCAGCGCGACCAGGCGGCCTATGCCTATCGCGGCGTGGTCATCAAGGCCCTGGCCGAGGTGGAAACGGCGCTGGTCGGCAACCAGCTGCTGCAAAGCCAGTGGCAGCATGCCCGGGAGCGCGAGAAGGTGCTGGAGCGCAGTCTGGGCTTTGCCAAGGACCGCTACGAAGCCGGCTACGCCAGCTATCTGGAGGAGCTCGACGCCCAGCGCAATCTGTTTGCCGTGCAGCAGGAGGTGCTGCGCCTGCGCCAGTCGCAGCTGGAAAACGCCGTGGCTCTGTACCAGGCACTGGGCGGCGGCTGGCAACGCTCCGAAGGACCTGTCTAGCGGCCAGCTGCGCCGGCCGGCTAGCGATGCTCGACCAAGTTGAAGCCTTCCTCGGGTGAGGGCGGGACGAAGTACCGGGTAATCGCGCCGAACTGCGCGTCCGTGGCCTGGAACTGATGCTCTGCGCTCCGATTGCGCGCCTGCAGCCGCGATCTGCAGATCTCGTTCGAGAAATCCAGATGATGCAGAACGTGGGCGGCCTCGGCCTGCTCGAAGATGCTGCGCGCCCAGGCCCTGGTCTGCACCGTGTTGGCGGGGAAGTCCAGCACCACCGAACTGCCGGCCCGCAGCACCGACACGATGTGCGCGGCCACGGCCAGGCGCAGCCTTGCCGACAGCCGCACATAGTCGGCCACGCTTTGCAGTTCTTCGGGGTACAGCTGTGCCAGCCAGCCGTCTTCGCTGATCAAAATGGTGTGAGGGCTCTGCGCAAGCTGCCTGGCAAGCGTCGATTTTCCCGAGGCGATCTTGCCGCACATTAGATGCAGTGTGCCCGTGGTGGTGGAAGCGGCGGCCGGCGCCCTAGGGCTGGCGTCCATGGTGCAAGGTTCCATGTAAATTTACCTCCGTCGTAAGTGGCTGATAAGTAAAGATTATTTGCAAGTATCTTGCTTGCAAGCTCATCAGCGATCGGTATTGCAAGTAAATGCACCCCTGACAACCGTCCCTGCCGCCATAGCCTGCTCCAGCGTGAGCTTGGCACGCAAAGCCTCATTCATCGATAACAGCTACAGCCTTGAGTGTCATTTTCAGCTTCTGGCCTTGAATCCGGTCCAGAGCCAGTTGCAGTTCTTGCTCATAGAGAATCTCCCAGGATCTGCTCTAAATCTGCCTCATCAGCATCGGCCTCCAGACGCAAGCTGCCCTGAATATGATCCAGATGGTTGAGCATCAGCTGTTCAGCCTGCTCACTATGGCCGGCTGCGATGGCGTTGACCACGGCCTCGTGTTCGTCCACCAGGCAGCAGGTGTTGACGGCAGACTCATACAAAGAGATCGTCAGGCAGGTCAGCGTGGAGAGCTCACGCATGCTGCGCAGCAGGGCGGAATTACCCGCCAGCTCGGCCAGCAGCACATGGAACTCGCCCGACAGGCGCACCGTCGCTCGCTTGTCGGCTTTTTCGCGGGCTTCTCGCTCGTGCTTGATATGAGTTTGCAGCCGCCGCATCTTGGCGCTGTCCATGCACTGGACCAGGCGGCGCACGATGCCGGGCTCGATCAGGCGGCGGGCCTCGAAGACGTCCAGCGCCTGGTCGATGCTGGGCTTGGCAACGAAGGCGCCACGCTGGGGGAAAAGTTCCACCATCTGGTCGCGCGCCATGCGGGCCAGCACCTCGCGCACACGGGCGCGGCTGGTGTTGAAGATGCTGGCCAACCTGTCCTCGCCCAGCTTGGTGCCGGGCAGCAGGCGATGCTCGTGGATGGCTGTGGCAATCCGGGCAGCCATTTCATCCACGGTGATTTCTGATCGGGAGGAGCTGCTTCGATTGTTCACTTTTGAGGTGGGTTTTGTCGACATGCCAGTGAATTCTAGTGTCGCGCAGCATGCCGGTCGATAACCGCGCGCCACAAATCGGCCCGGAGGCTTTCAGGGAAGCTTGCCGAATAGCCGCGTGAGTCCCGGCGGCAGGTTTTTGAAATCCTTGCGCGGCGGCTTGGCGAAGCTGCCGGCGCGGGCCGGTGCGGGAGCCAGCGAGACCAGGCTTTGCGCATGGTTGACAGCACTGGAGACGCCATCGACAGCGGGCACGGGCAACTGGTGCTTGATGGAGCGGGCCAGACCCGCCAGAGGCGCGCCGGCAAGGATCAGCACGTCGGCGCCGTCTTCGCTCACCGCGGCCTCGCACAAGGCTTGCAGGCGCGCTGCATGATCATCCTGCACACTACCGATGTCGCGCAGCGGCTTATCAAGGCAGCGAATGCTGGCCAGGCGGCCCTCCAGGCCGTTGCGCTCCACCATGTCGCGGTACCAGGCGGTGATGCGCCTGGAGATGGCGATGATGGAAAAGCGCTTGCCCAGCATGCAGGCGCTCATGAGCGCGGACTCGGTCATGCCCAGCACGGGAATGTCTAGCGCCTCGCGCAGGCCTTCGAGGCCCGGGTCACCAAAGGCCGCCAGGATGACGGCGTCATGCCGGTGGGCATGCTCGGCGGCCAGCTCGGCCACGGCGTAGGCTGCGATCATGGCCTCAAAGCGCGTCTCGATATAGGCCACGCCCATGGGCGCGGTCAGCATGGTGATCTCGGTGCCCGCCGCGGCGGCCAGCCTGGCCTCCTTCTCGATGAGGGCGGTGACGCTCTCGGAGATGTTGGGGTTGATGATGAGCAGTTTCATGGCGTACTCGTGCTGAAGTTTCAGAACCGGGATTGATGGCGCTTGGGCAGCAAGGTGGGCGCACCGCGCTGGAGGAAGCGGCCGCCGCCGGAGCGGGAATGGAACTGCTCGCCGTCCCAGACCACTTGCCCCCCGGACAGGGTGAGACAGGGCCAGGCCTTGAGCTGGTGGCCCTCGTAAGGCGTGTAGTCCACGTTGTGATGCAGATCGCGGTTGCTGATGGCGCGTTCGCCTTCCTGCCAGACCACAAGGTCGGCATCGGCACCGATGGCAATGCTGCCCTTGCGCGGATGCAGGCCGTAGACCTTGGCGGGATTGGTAGAGGTGAGTTCCACAAAGCGATTGAGCGTCATGCGGCCAGCCAGCACACCGTGCGTGTACAGCAGCGACAGACGGGTTTCAATGCCCGGGATGCCGTTGGGGATGTGGCCGAAGGACACTTCCTCGCCGCCCGGCTTTTTGCCTTCGGGCGAATCGTAGTTGAACGGTGCATGGTCCGAGGAGAACACGGTGAACAAGCCGTCGTTCAAGCCGTTCCAGATTACCTCCTGGTTGGCCTGGTTGCGCGGCGGGGGGCTGCACACGCACTTGGCACCGTGGTAGCTATCGTCAATGCCCAGGTCCTCGGCGGTCAGGAACAGGTATTGCGGGCAGGTCTCGGCCATGATGTTCATGCCGTGGGAGCGTGCCCAGCGGATCTGCTCCACGGCCTCGCGGCCCGAGACGTGGACGATGAGGATGGGCACGTCGGCCAGTTCGGACAGCGCAATGGCGCGGTGGGTGGCTTCGCGCTCCACCAGCATGGGGCGCGAGACCGCGTGGTAGCGCGGGGCGGTGCGGCCGCTGGCTTCCAGGCGCTTGGTCAGCCACTGGATGCAGTCGGCGTTCTCGGCGTGGATCATGGCGGTGGCATCGTGCTTGCGCGCCACGTCCAGCACGTCGAGGATCTGGCCGTCGTTGAGTTTCAGATCGTCATAGGTCATGTAGATCTTGAAGGAGGTATAGCCCGCGCGAATCAGCTCGGGCAGCTCCTTCTCCAGGACCTCTGGCGTGGGGTCGCTGACGATCATGTGAAAGCCGTAGTCCACATGGGCCTTGCCGTCGGCGCGGCGGTGATAGTCCTCCACGGCCGCGCGCAGCGACTGGCCCTTGACCTGGGCGGCGAACGGAATCACGGTGGTGGTGCCGCCGCAGGCCGCGGCGCGGGTGCCGGTGTCGAAGTCATCGGCCATGCGCACGGGCGATTCCATGGGCTGGTCCAGGTGGCAGTGGGCGTCGATGCCGCCGGGCGTGACCACGCGGCCGGCCGCATCGTATTCGCGGGCGCCGGCGGGCAGGTTGGCGCCCAACTGGACTATCTTGCCGTCGCGGATGGCTATGTCGGCTTCAAAGATGTCGCTGGCGGTGGCGACGCGCGCGTTGCGCACGACGAGATCAAATTCGCTGGATTTCATGCTGGAGATCAGAGTTTCGGGGTGTCGGTGGGATCGGCCGGTGCTTCGGCCTGGCCCTGGTGTTGTGAGGCGAGTTCGAGTTCGCGCGCCAGGGCTTTGCGGCTGGCGGGCGTGGATTTGGCATGGGCCGGGTTGCTCAGGGCGGGCAGCACGTAGTCATTGACCATGCGGCGGATGGCCAGCACGTTCTTGGATTCGCGCAGGCCGCCTTCGATGGGCAGCATGCTGGTCATGACCACCACGGCATTGCGCTCGGGCAGGACCACGATGAACTGGCCCTTGAAGCCCATGGCGTGGGTTTCGGGTTCGGTGGCGACGATGTCGTTGATCCACCAGTAATAGCCATACCAGGGCGCCGAGGTGGGGGCGGTCATGGTGCGCACCCAGGCCTGGGAGACGATCTGCTTGCCGTCCCAGCGGCCGCCGGTCAAGACCAACTGGCCGAGCTTGGCCATGTCCACGGCGCGCAGGCGCAGGCCCCAGCCGGAGGAGACCAGGCCCTTGTCGTCGGCACGCTCCCAGGCGTAATGGCTCATGCCCATGGGCTTGAAGAGCTTTGCTTCCGCAAAGTTCTGCAGCGGCATGCCGGCGTCGGCGCCCAGCGTGGCGCTGGCCAGGATGGGGTTCACATCGGTGTAGTCAAAGGCCGTGCCGGGCGCGACCTTGGGCGTGGTTTCGGCCGCCAGCTTCAGGCGATCGGGCGCGCCGTAGTAGATCGGGTCGTCCGTGGGCTTGAAGTTGTAGACCAGGCCCGTGGACATGGACAGCACATGGCGCAGCTCGATAGCCTGCTTGTCGGTCAAGGCTTCCTTGAGGTCGGGGCGCGCCTGGGTCAGGATGGGCGCCACCTTCTCGTCGAGCCGGCTCTTGCCCTCGTCCACCAGCACGCCGGCGGCCAGCGCCGTCACGTTCTTGGTGATGGAGTACAGCTCGTAGTTGTGGTTGCGCGTCAGGCCCTTGCTGTAGCGCTCGAAGATCAGCTTGCCGTCCTTGACGACGAGGAAGCTGCGCACGTCGAGGTTTTCCTTGCGGATCATCTCGGACAGCTGCACCAGCGGGCGCGAGTCCACGCCCACAGTCTCGGGGGCGGCGACAGGGAAATCAGGGCTCGCCTGGACGGCGACGGAGTTGCTGCTGGCTGGCGTGGCGGCGTATGTGCTCAGGGTCGAGGCGATGGCCGTGGCGCAGGTCAGGGTCAAGGCTTGACAGGTGGGCAAGGGCATGGGGCTCTCCATCAAAGTGTCCAGGCGAGGTGGGGGCGGTGCTTAGACCGGGATCTTCTTGCTGTAGTCGATCAGGATCGAGGAGCAGACAAACAGGCCGGCACCCGCAGCAGCGAAGAGCATCATGGCCATATCGTAGGAACCGGTAGCCTGGACGATGACGCCCACCAGGATGGGCACGCCGATGCCGGCGCAGTTGCCGCCCAGGTTCATGACGCCGCCCAGGAAGCCAACGCGGTTGCGGGTGCCCAGGATGGAGGGAACACACCAGAACAGGCCGCACCAGCGCAGGAAGAACAGCGTTATCGACAGCAGGATCACGATGGTCACGGGGTCCTTAAAACGGGCCACGTTGTAGATGGCGATGGTGGCGATCACCGAAGCAATGCCGAACAGCGTACGCAGCACCTTGGCCTGGGAGGCGCCGGCGGCCTTCCACTTGTCGGCGATCCAGCCGCCGACCATTTCACCGACGAAGCCGGAGAAGAACATGATGAACACGGCGCCGCCCATCTGCTTGATATCCATGCCGTGCACCTTGGACAGGTAGGTGGGCATCCAGGTCAGCAGGCCGTAGAACAGTGCGTTGAAACACATCCAGCCAAAGAACATGCCCCAGATCGAACGGTACTTGAAGAAGTCCATCACCTTGCCGCTGGCATGGGCCGGTTCGGCGGCCAAGTCGGCCGCATGGGATTGCTCGATATAGGACGCCTCGGCATCGTTGACGCCGGGGTGCTGGCGCGGATGGTTGCGGATGTACCACCAGGCAAAGACGCCGGCGATCATGGTGCCCACGCCGGCCACCACGAAGGAAATGCGCCAGGAATCGAAATGGGTCAGCAGCCCGGCAATGATCAGGGCACCCAGGGCTGCGCCCAGGGGGGCTCCGCCGTCCAGCAGCGTGGCGCCGCGGCCGCGCTCGTTCTGAGTCATCCAGATGGCGTTGAGCTTGCCGCCGGCTGGATAGATAGGCGCTTCCGATGCACCCAGGCCCAGCCGAGTGATCAACAGCGACACCCAGCCGGTGCAGGCTGCGGCGATAGCCTGGAAGAAGCCCCAGCCCAGCGTGGACCAGACGATCACGACGCGCGGTCCGAAGCGGTCGGCAAGCATGCCACCCGGAATCTGCATGAAGGCATAGGTCCAGAAGAAGGAGCTCATCAGCAGGCCTTGGGTGGCAGGGCTGAGATCGAACTCCTTGGCAATCATGGGCATGGCCACGGACAGTGATGCGCGATCAATGTAGTTGATCGCGATCAGGAAAAGCATCATCAAGAAGATCTTCCAGCGCACCCTGGTTGGTGTCGTCGCCGCCGCATGCGGCGTGGAAAGTGTTGTGGGGATTTGCATCTCGAGTCTCACTCCATCGGTTGATTAGTTGTTCGATGTGAGTTCGAAATCTAAGTGTCAACAACATTGTCAACAATATCGTAAATACCTAGAAGGCAAGCCATCGCTGGAAAGCCTTGTTGGACAAAAGAGGTTGCTCACTGGATGTGCAGCCTCAAAGGTGTTCTGTTTTGTGGATTCGATGAAATTAATGTCAACACTGTTGTTGACGTTATATCTGGCAAGATGAACAATGCGCGCAAGTCGCCACATCGGCTAGACATACAACGGAGACAAGCAAGATGACCGCAACTACGACATGCCTGGGCGTACTCACGCCTTCTTCCAACACCGCGCTGGAGCCGTTGACCAGCGCATTGGCTGCCAGTGCCGGCCGGTGTTCAGCCCATTTTTCCCGCTTTAAGGTCACGGAAATTTCGTTGGCCGAAGGGGCGATGAACCAGTTTGACGACAGCAAAATCCTGGCTGCCGCCGAGCTCCTGGCCGATGCCAAGGTCGATGTGATCGGCTGGAGCGGCACGGCCGCGGGCTGGCGCGGCTTTGATGCCGACGTGCAGCTGTGTCAGCGTATCCAGGAGCGCACGGGCATCAGAGCCACAACAGCCATCCTTGCACTCAACGAACTGATGGAGAAGCTCTCGGTGAAAAAGCTCGCCATCGTCAGCCCCTACACGGCGGACGTGCAGCAATGCATCGTGAACAACTACCGGGCCGCAGGTGTCGAAACCACGGCGCACCGTCATCTGGACATCTCGGTCAACCATAGCTTCGCGCTGGTGCCACCAGAGCAACTGCTGGAACTCATAGGCGAGGTGATCGAGCAAGGCAGACCCGACGCCGTTGTCACCTATTGCACCAATCTGCACGCCGCACATCTGGCTCCGGAGGTAGAGCAGCGCTGGGGCGTACCGCTGCTCGACACCGTGAGCACCACGGTATGGGGCATGCTGCGCGCGGCCGGGCGCGATCCTTCCGCAGTCCAAGGCTGGGGTCGCCTGTTCGCGGTCGCGTGACGCGGCCGGCGGATGCCGGACCAAGCTGATTTCTAGGAGACAAAGATCATGAAACTTCTTCGCTATGGCAATGCGGGCGCAGAGCGTCCGGCCGTACTGGATGACGACGGTGTGCTGCGCGATGCATCGACCCTGGTGCCCGACTGGGGTCCCGGCCAGCTCGGTCCTGACGCGCTGGACCGTATCCGACATACAGACTGGGCCAGCCTGCCCAGGGTTGATGGAACGCCGCGCCTGGGCTGTCCCGTGGCTCAGGTAGGCAAGCTCGTTGGTGTGGGACTGAACTATGAGGACCACGCGATAGAAGCCGGGTTGCAGCCTCCCGATGAACCAATCCTGTTCATGAAAGCTGTGACAGCAATCTGCGGTCCTGATGACGCGATACAGATTCCTCCGGGTGCGCACAAAGTTGATTGGGAGGTTGAGTTGGGTGTCGTGATGGGCGCCCGAACACAGCGTGTTAGCGAGGACCGAGCGCTGGCGCAAGTCGCCGGCTATGTATTGGCCAATGACATCTCGGAGCGCGCTTGGCAGACTGAGCGCGGCGGCACATGGGACAAGGGTAAAAGCCACGACAGCTTTGCCCCACTGGGGCCCTGGCTGGTTACAGCCGATGAAATCACGGATCCGCACGGCATTGCGCTTAGATTGGATGTCAACGGCAAGCGCATGCAGGACAGCAGCACGGCAAACCTTATTGCCGGGATACCCAAGCTCATCAGCTATATCAGCCAATTCATGACACTAGAAGCTGGCGATGTGATTCTGACCGGCACTCCCGCGGGTGTAGGGCTGGGTCAGAAACCTGCTCCGGTTTTTCTCAAGGCTGGAGACACAATGCGCCTGTCTGCGCAGGGACTCGGTGAGCAGCGGCATGTTTGTATGGATGTCTTCGAAACGCATTAACAGTTCACATGCGTCTTTTGACACCCGGTATGTTTTCGAACCAGGTTTCAAGCGGTCACGTCCGTGCATCTGCTCATGGCCTGAAGCTTGGAACCTGTTCAGTTCAGACGCGGCTTGTGCCAGTTCCATACTGCGGCTCCTGTCGATAGCCACAGGGCCGCGATCACTACGGCTCCGAACCGGCTTTTCGGCTTGAGGCCCTCTGTCTGCACCCAAAAATCGGCTTCTTCACGACACTGCGCCAGCACCTTAGATGGCAGCAGCCTGGCCGTAAGCCAGATCAATACGGGCAGCAGAATCATGTCATCCACATAGCCCAGCACCGGGATGAAGGCAGGACCCAGATCAATGGGACTCAGTGCATAGACCACTACAAATAGTCGCAGAGCCTTCGCATACCACGGCGCTCAGCTTGCTGATAACGGTTTGATCTAAGCATCCACCCTCAGCAAGTCTGCCTGCTTTGATGGTGCTGACTGCACCCAATCTAGTAGAGCGCACACATATTTGCTGACTACAAGTCAGCACTCCTTATCCGTGATGTTTTGTTTCATTGAGTATCAAAACTTAACAATGTATTTCGAAATTAAAAATATCAAGTATGAAACGCTTCACAACCTCTACTCATCTACCTTTGCTTTCAAGCCTTCGTGTACGCATGCTGGTGTCCTGCACTGCCATTGTGGCGGTGGCATTGGCTCTTACGGGGGGAGCGACCTATTACATCGTCCGTGGCAGCAGTCTGGAGGCTGTAGAGCAGAACTTGGCGGCTGTTGCCAGCGGCCATGCGCTTGCGGTCGATGAATGGGTTGCATCGCGTGCGGCCATGGTTGAGGCTGCTGTTGAGGCGTTGGGGCAGGGTGATGCGAAGACGGTGGTGCGACAGCTTGAGCAGTCTGGTGGATTCCGAATCGTGACCGCGGGTTGGGAAGACAAGACGGCCGTGTCCAGTAAACCGACTCCTCCGGGTTTTGACCCCACCAGCCGACCTTGGTACAAGGAGGCGGTGTCGGCTGGCAAGCTGTTGGTGACCAAACCCTATGCGGACGCGAATACTGGCAAGGCAATGGTGTCCTTCGCAGCACCTTTGCTCAGGGATGGCAAACCGGCTGGCGCGGTCTCTGCTGCGGTGTTTCTCGACGGAGTGCGCGAGGTCGTTGCGGCAGTCCACCCCACACCTTCCAGCTTTGGCTTTGTAGTTGATGGCAGCGGCCAGTTGCTTGCGCATCCTGATGCCGAGTTGATACGCAAACCAGCCAGCATCCTGTCTGATCAGCTCACGCCAAAGATGGTGGCGGCGTTGATCCATGCTGATGCGCCGATTGATTTGGAGTTCAACGGCGTTCCCAAGTTGCTACGCGCTAAACCCGTGCGCGGCACGGACTGGGTAATGGTTGTGGTGCTGGATCGTGCCGAAGCGACCGCTGGGTTGGGCCATGTGCTTCAGACATCGGCTATCGCCATCGTACTGGTGGCTCTGGGCGCTGCGTTGGCGGTTGGTTTGTTGACGGCACGGGCGTTCCGACGCCTGTCCGAAGTACGTGACGCCATGGAGGAAATAGGTTCTGGGGACGGCGACCTCAGTCGCCGTTTACCGGTACATGGGCGTGATGAAGTGGCGCAAATTGCGGGAGCTTTCAATCGGTTCGTCGAGAAAATTGCTGCCGTCCTGCACGAGATCCGTGCTGGCAGCGACTCGGTCCAGCAAGCCACAGTGGAGATCGAAGCAGGTAACCAAGACCTTTCGCGGCGTACCGAGATCGCCGCCGGCCAACTTCAGCAGACGGCTTCGGCCATGGAGCAGCTGGTCGGTAATGTTCGGCATAGCGCCGAAGCTGCTCAGCAGGCGCAAAGGCTCGCTAGCGATGCTTCCGATGTTGCGGCTCAGGGTGGTCAAGTAGTCGGGCAGGTGGTTGCGACTATGGAAGAGATTAGCAGCGGCTCTCGGCAGATTGCGGAAATCACTGGTGTGATCGACAGCTTGGCTTTCCAGACCAACATCCTGGCGCTTAACGCTGCGGTCGAGGCGGCGCGTGCCGGAGAGCAGGGGCGGGGCTTTGCTGTGGTAGCGGGCGAGGTTCGCCAACTGGCTCAACGCAGCGCCCAGGCTGCGAAGGACATCAGAGGCTTGATCGGTAGCAGCGTGAATAAGGTCGAAGCGGGTGCGAATCTCGTGAGCAGTGCGGGAAAGACTATGGGTGACATAGTCCAGCAGGTCGAGCGTGTCAGTAGCCTGATCGGCGAAATCACGCGGGCCAGCACCGAACAGCGGGAGGGCATTGTCTCTGTTGGGGAGGCCGTGCGTCAGTTGGACGATGTTACTCAGCAGAATGCAGCTCTGGTCGAACAGAGCGCGGCAGCGGCCGAAAGCCTGCGTCAGCAGACGGGCAGGTTGGCACGCACGGTGGGTGTGTTCAAGCTCGACAGTGGTCAGGCCCGTCCCCCTAATGTGTTGATGGAAATTTAATTCCGTTTCCGCAGTTGAACTGAATTCAACCCATCGAGGCACATTGAGCGCTAGTCCTTTGGTGGTTTGGCCTCCGAGGCCGGGCCTTGGGAAAATCATGAGGTTGGATTCAACTGGCCAATGCAACACAATCACCGCGTCGGGTCGGTTGCCAACTCCCTTGAATTCACAGCCAGAACTGAAGTCTCGCAGGGCAGCTATTGAGGAGCTTCTGCCTGAAGCAGTCGAACAAGGGCATGTCTTGGCCAGGGGCTCCTGGCCAGTAGCTGCCTGTGACCAAGGACTGCTCACGACCGATTCTGTTGAAAAACTCTTGTTGAACCGACAGAACTGTCGCACTGTTTTGGTGTCCTATCCTCATTGAGGGAGG
>NZ_JBFYGN010000035.1:0-32473 GCF_041079535.1 Comamonas guangdongensis
AATCCGATAGGACTTCCGGGCATCCATGCTGAACTTCGCGCACCAGCGCTGGGCTAGGAAAGTCCCTTCGTATTCGATACCCGCCTCAGGCCAAGTATTCCCATCTCATACGATCCACAGCAAAAAAGGGAGCCAAGGCTCCCTTTTTCTATGGTGATGCTCAGTCCAGCTTGATTCGCGCAATCAAGCTCAGAAGTTCGGCGCCTCCACGCCGCCGTCCACGCCCAGTACCTTGCCCGTCACCCAGCCGGCCGCGGGGCTCAGCAGGAACAGCGCGGCAGCCGCGATGTCCTCGGGCTGGCCCAGGCGCGCCATGGGCGTGGTGCGCTCCATCCGTTCCCTGCGCTCGGGCGTGAGAAACGGGGCCAGCGCATCGGTCATGATGGTGCCGGGCTCTATGGAGTTGATGCGCACCCGGGGGCCGAAGTCCTGGGCCAGGCAGCGCGTCATCTGGTTCAGCGCGGCCTTGGCCGCGCCATAGGCGCTGAAATATTTCTGCGCATAGCGTGCGGCGGTGGACGAGATATTCACCACAGCCCCGCCGCCCGCGGCCTCCATGGCGGCCGCGGCCTTCTGGATCAGGGTATAGGCGGGCACGACGTTGAAGGCGATCATCTCGCCCACGGCCTTGCCCGTGGCCTTGCTCGGGTCGTTGGGGCCGCCGCCACCCACATTGTTGACCAGCAGATTGATCTGGCCCAGCTCGGCCACGGTGCGCTCGATGAGAAGCTCCAGGTCCTGCTCCCGGTTCACGTCGCCGCAAATGCTGATGGCGCGGCGGCCCAGGCCCTCGATCTCGGCCTGCACGGTCTGCAGATCGGCCTGGGTGCGCGCAAACAGCGCCACATCGGCCCCGGCTTTGGCCAGCGTGATCGCGCAGGCGCGGCCTATGCCCTTGCCCGCTCCGGTCACGATGGCGACCCGGCCCTCCAGCGAGAACTGGCGAAAAATCTCGTTCATGTCTCTTCCTCTAGTTGCGTTCTGACCCAGCCATACTCTGTACGAAACGCGTTCAAAACATCAGCCAAACGGACCATGGGACAAGCCCCATGCTCAAGTGCAGTCCAAGCCATGGACGCAAGCGAGGCTGTCGCCGGTTGCCCGGACGCCCCCTCCCGCGAAGCAAGAAAGGGCGCCGTGCCACGCGGGGAGGCGCGCAGCGCCTCAGGGGGTGACGGCCTGGGCCAGCATCTGCTCGAACTGCGCGTTATAGGGCGGCAGCATGCCCCACTCGCGGCGCGGATCGTGGTTGCCGGCCTTGTAGACCGAGCGCGCATGGCTGAACTCCAGAAAGCCTTCGCGGCCGTGGTAGTGACCCATGCCCGAGGCGCCCACGCCGCCGAAGGGCGCATCCTCCAGCGCCGGGTGCATGACCACGTCGTTGATGGACACGCCACCCGACAGGCTATGGTCCAGCACCCAGTTCTGCTCGGCCTCGTCGCTGCCGAAGTAGTACAGCGCCAGCGGGCGCTCGCCCTCGTTGATGGCCGCCACGGCCTCGCGAATGTCCTGGAAGCTGCGCAGCACCATGGCGGGGCCGAAGATTTCATGGCGGGAGATTTCGGCCTCCGGCGGCGGGTCGATGACCAGCGCCAGCGGCAGGCGGCGATCCACGCCGGCAGCGGCCGAGCCGACTTCCACCACGGTGACGCCACGCGCCTTGGCGTCATTCACATAGGCGCTCACGCGCGCATGGTGGCGCTCATTCACCACCGGGGTCATGTCGGCATTGCCGCTCACCGTGGGGTACATCTCGCGGTAGCGCGCGGCGATGGCCTCGGCCAGAGCCTGCAGCCGCGACTCGTGCACCCAGACCACATCGGGAGCCACGCAGAGCTGGCCGGAGTTCAGCGCCTTACCCACGGCGATGCGTTCCGCCGCATTGGCCACATCGGCCGAGTTGCCGACCAGCACCGGCGACTTGCCGCCCAGCTCCAGCGTCACGGGCACCAGGTTCTTCGCGGCCGCGGCCATGATGAGCTTGCCCACGGCGGTGGAGCCCGTGAAGACCAGATGGTCCCAGGGCTGCCCGGAGAACTCCGCAGCCACCTCGGGCCCGCCCTGGACCACGGCCAGAACCTGGGGATCGAAACGCCGGGCCACGGCATCGGCCAGCACCTGGGCCGTGCGCGGCGCGATCTCCGAAGTCTTGAGCACCGCGCGGTTGCCGGCCGCAAACGCGCAGGCCAGCGGCGACAGCAGCGTGAACAGCGGCGCATTCCAGGTGCCTATGATGCCGATCACGCCCTTGGGCTGATACTTGACCCAGGCCGTAGCGCCGAACATGTCGAAGGGCTTGACGCTGGGACGCTCGGAGTCGCCCATCCAGTCCCTGAAGTGATCGCGCGCATGCTTGAGCGAGGACAGAGAGCCCAGAATGTCGTTGGCCAGCGAGAATACGGCCGGGCGTCCGCCGAAGTCTTCACCCATGGCCTCGCACAGCGCGTCCTTGCATTCGACCAGCATGTCGATCACCTGCTGCAGGCGCTGCACGCGCAGCTCGGCGCTTACCGGGCCTTGCGCTATGAAAGCCTGCTTCTGCAGATCCAGCAGCTGGCGGATGCCTAAGGAAGGGTTGGACTGGGTCATTTTGTCTCCTGAATGAATCTTGTAGAACCGATGTGGCAGGGCTTAGATGCTCGGACCTGAGGATTGTCCGGGCGTCGTCCAAAGAGACGATGGCACAAGCCTTGGGCCCACGCACGATGCCTCGCATGCATACATCCCACATGCCCCCCAGAGTGAACTGGCGCACGCATCTCAGCCTTGCCTTGCTGGCGCTGGTCTATATTTTCTCCTTCATAGACCGCCAGGTGCTGTCCATACTGCTCGAGCCCATCAAGCACGAGTTCGGCGCCTCGGACACGCAGATGGGCCTGCTCACGGGCCTGGCCTTCGGCCTGCTCTATGCGGCCCTGGGCATTCCCGTGGGCCGCCTGGCCGACACGCGCAACCGCCGCAACATCGTGGCCCTGTGCTGCGGCATCTGGAGCCTGGCCACCATGTCCTGCGGGATTGCCACCCAGTACTGGCAGATGTTTGTCGCGCGCATGAGCGTGGCGGTGGGCGAGGCCGGCGGCATGGGGCCGTCGATCTCCATAGTCTCGGATCTGTACCCGCCCAAGATGCGCTCGTTTGCGATCAGCCTGTTCATGATGGGCCCCAATCTGGGCACACTGCTGGGCCTGGTGCTGGGCGGCATGGTGGCCCAGTACTACGGCTGGCGCGCCGTGTTTCTGGCCTTCGGCATTCCGGGCGTGGTTCTGGCGCTCATCGTCTACCTGGTCGTCAAAGAGCCGCTGCGTGGTGCCTATGAACAGGCCGCGGCCGTGCCGGCCAGGCCGGCAGCGCGCGAATCCATGCTGCGCCAAGTCTGGCGCCTGCTGGCCATGAAACCGCTGCGCCAGATCTGCCTGGGCTGCGGCGTGGCCGGCATTGCCGGCTACGGCTACAGCGTCTGGGCGCCCAGCTTCTTCATGCGCATTCACGGCATGAGCATCTCGCACGCGGGCCTGGTCTTCGGTCTGGCCAGCGGCCTGGGCGCCGTGTTCGGCGCCGTGTTCTGCGGCTGGCTGTCGGACCGGCTCACCCAGCGCGACACCCGCTGGCAGCTGGGACTGGCCGCCATCGGCACTTTCTGCGCCGTGCCCGCGGGCGTGGCGGTGTTCTTCTGGCCGGTATCGGATTTCTGGATGCTGGGCAGCATCAAGGTGCCCTATGCCATGGCGTTTGCGCTGATCTTCGGCTTCTTCGGCAGCTGGTTTGCCACCCTGTCCTATAGCGCCGTCAGCCAGATGGTGCAATCCAGCGAGCGCAGCGTGTCCGCGGCCCTGCTCAATCTCTTCATGACGCTGCTGGGCGTGGGCATGGGGCCGCTGGTCACGGGCATGCTTTCCGACTATTTTTCCCAAAGCCATGGCGCGGACGGCCTGCGCTGGGCGCTGATGAGCGTGACCTCGCTGCTCATCGTGACCGTGATCTTCTTTGCCCTGGCTATCAAGCCCTACCAGCAACGCCTGCAGCAGCTGCAGCCCGCCTGAGCCCCACCAGAATCCGGAGAACCCTCCATGACCCGACCCGTTGTACTCATCACCGGTGCCAGCCGCGGCATAGGCGCCGCCACGGCCATTTTCTTTGCCCGCCAGGGCTGGCGCGTGGCCATCACGGCCCGCACCCTGACCGAAGGCGCACAGCTAGACAACCAGCTGCGCCTGCCCAGCGGCCAGTTGCTGGCCGGCAGCCTGGAGTCCACCGCCCGGGCGATTGAAGCCGCGGGCGGCGAGGTGTTTGCCCAGGTCATGGACCTGATGGACCTGGCCAGCCTGGACCGCGCAGCCGACGCGGTGCTGCAGCGCTTCGGCCGCGTCGATCTGCTGATCAACAACGCCGTCTACCAGAACCGCGAGGTCAACCACCTGATTCCCGATCTCAGCGTGGCGGCGCTGGAGCGCTCCATGCTCGGCAATGTGATCGCCCCCTTCCATCTGTCCCAGCGCCTGCTGCCGCAGATGGCGAGCCAGGGCGGAGGCCGCATCATCAATGTGTGCTCGGCCGCGGGCCAGTACAACCCGCCAGTGCCGGCCGACCAGGGTGGCTGGGGCTTTGCCTACGGCGCCTCGAAGGCCGCGATCGCGCGCCTGGCCGGCTGCATCAACACCGAATACAGGCAGCAGGGCATACGCGCTTTCAGCGTCAACCCCGGCGTGGTGAGCACCGAGGCCGTCAAGGCCACCCTGGGCGACGACGGCGTGCTGGCCCAGCGCTACGGCGCCTCCACGCCCGAGGAAATTGCGGCGGCCCTGTTCTGGCTGGGCACCGAGCAGGATGCGCTGCCGCTTTCCAAGGCCTACGCCATGATCGATCTGCAGCCGCTGTACAAGGAGCGCGTGGCCGCACCGGCCTAGCCGCCGGCCCGGCCGCGACCCGGATAAACCCTGAGCGGTTTGCGGCAGATCAAACCCGCGCCGGCACTCGTCCAAACAGAGTATGCGGCGCGCTGCCCCCTGCCGGAAGATCGATCGTCCACAACTAGATACGGAGACTGCTGCAATGGCAACCACGAAGGACTATCGCCTCGGTGAATTCACCTACCCGCGCGGCTGGTTCATGATTTCCGAAGCCAAGGCGCTCGACACCCACAAGCCCGTGGCCGTGCGCTTCTTCGGTCAGGACTTTGCCCTGTACCGAGGCCGGGAAAGCGGCAAGGTCGTGCTGCTGGACGCCTACTGCCCCCATATGAAGACCCATCTTGCGGCGCCCAACGCGACCAGCTATGTGGTGATCGATGGCGGCGGCAGCAATGTGGAAGGCGACGGCATCCGCTGCCCCTATCACGGCTGGCGCTTCGGCGCCGACGGCAAGTGCAACGACATCCCCTATCACGACGGCCCCATCCCCGCGGCGGCCAATGTCAAGAGCTGGAAGGTCGTGGAGCAGTACGGCGCCGTCTGGGTCTGGTTCGACCCCGAGGGCGGCGAGCCCGACTACGAGCTACCCACTTTCGGCGACTGGGACGACGCAAGCTATGTCAACGGACAGTGGGACTATCTGGGCGAGCTGAACCAGCATCCCATGGAAGTGGTGGACAACATTGCCGACTACGGCCACCTGAGCCCCATTCACGGTTCCACCGTGGCGCGCTTCGAAAACGAATTCAAGGGCCACAATGCCATCCAGCGCCAGTGCGGCGGCCACCGCACCCTGGTCGGCGAAGGCGGTGCCAGCGCCGATCTGCATACCGATACCTGGTACCACGGCCCCGCCATCCTGGTCTCCAAGGTCAGCGGCATGTTCAACTCCTTCATGATGATCATGCATACGCCCATCGAGGACGGCAGGATCAAGGTCTGGCACAACCTGCTGGTCAAGACCGCGCATGGCGGCCTGCCCACCAAGGCCGACGAGATCGCGGCCAAGCAGTACCAGGAAGCCAGCCGCCTGGCCTTTGCCCAGGACTTCGAAGTCTGGTCGCAGAAAGCCCCCTGCCTGAACCCGCTGTTCATCCCCAGCGACGGCGCCTTCCTCAAGGCCCGCATCTGGTACAAGCAGTTCTACAACCCCCGCACCAAGACGGCCGAGTACCTGGACCAGTGCGAGGGCATGTATGTGCCCAAGGGCATGGTGGCCTACACCCAGGAAAGCGAAGAGGCCGCAACCGCCTGAAGCGCTGACCGCACTTGATCCCGGCAAAAGGCCCATGGTTCGCCATGGGCCTTTTTCATCTGGCCGGACCCGGCGCAAGACGGGCTCAGGGCCTGCAGTGCGTGACCTCGGTCAGCATGAAGACGCTGTCGCCCCAGCCGTACGCGCCGCCGGCATCGGCCTCGCCCAGAGCCTGAGCGGCGGCCAGGGCCTGCTCGCGGCCGTCGAACCACCACTCGACGATATAGCGATAGCCATGGCCTTTGGGCGCCTCTTCCTCCACGGTATTGCAGACTATGCGCGCGGCCAGGTCCAGGGCGCCTTGCTGCCACTGTGCGGGGCAGGCCTGGGGAGCGCTGGCCACGCCCAGCCAGGCATCGCTGCGCTGCAAAAAACCCAGCAAGACCACATCGCCTTTTTGCGGCAGCGCCGCCGCGGGCAGGCGGCTGCGCAGCAGCCGCTGGCGGCACAGCATGGAGAAATTGCGCACATAGTCGGCAAACACGCGCGGCTCGTCGGGGCGCATGACGGCCAGGGTCTCGGGGTCGCTCCAGATGGCCGCGCCCGCGTCCCGGTCGGCCAGCACCATGAGATTCACGCCGTCATGCTCGCGGCTCAGCGCCGGAGCACAGGCCTGCAGCCATCGCGAGCATTGGGCCACGGCGACGACGCGCCGGCCCACGTTCAGGCATTGGCGGCCGAGTGCGGAGTGCTCGCGCCAGGCCTGGGGAAAATCCTCGGGCCGCAGCGCGGGATTGCGCCGCGCCAGATAGATCAGCTTCCACACCGCGGCATCAGCTTCAGACTCGCTCATCGTCCGACCTCAAGCCGCGGGCACGGCGAGCGCATGCGCCTGGCGGTAAGCCCCGGGGTAATGGAGCAGCGCGCGTGAAAACGCCCACAGTCCCGGCAACAGCATGCACATCATCGCCACCATGGCATAGCGCAGGCCCTGGCCCTGGGTGACGGCATTGAGCATATCGCTGAGCCAGCCCGCCACGATGGGCCCCACGCCGTTGCCCAGCAGGGCGCCGGCCATCAGCACCATGGCGCTGGCCGTCGCGCGGCGCTGGGCGGGCACCACCAGGCTCAGGGCCGCATAGGTCGCCGGCGCCCACCAGGCCGTGAAGAAGGAATACACCAGCAGGCAGGCGACGCTGACGACGAACAGTTCGTCTCCCACCAGCAGATAAGCTAGACCGAACACCAGGGCCAGGCCCACGCCGATCACGGGAATGCGGATCTGCCAGCGCACGTCGCGCCGCGCCAGGCGATCGGTGAGCCAGCCCGAGAACAGGCTGCCCGACACCGAGAGAAAAGCGGCCGCGGCCGAGATGGCGCCAGCCTGCTTCAGGCTCAGCTCGAAGCGCCGCGCCAGCAGGGCCACATTCCAGGCCCCTATGGACAGACCCGCTATCAAAGCACAAGCAGCACCCGCAATCAGAAACCGGGTTACGGGCTCATTCCATATCATCAGCACGGCAGATTGGCGCTGCCCTGCGGCCGCATCGGGTGCCGCGGCATGGCTGAGCGCGCGCATAGGCTCCGCCACCGTCAGCCGCAGGACCAGGGACAGCAGCATGATCGCCAGGCCTATGACGGCCATGGCCGCGCGCCAACCCCATAGCTCTGCCAGCAGCGGCCCCAGCAGCAGTGCCAGCAAGGCGCCTATGGCGCCGCCCACGCCAAACACGCTCATGGCGCGCGAGCGTTCGCTGGGCGCGTAGAGGTCGGCCAATATGGACATGGAGGCCGCGCCGCCCCCCGCATCGCCCAGCGCTGCTCCCGCGCGCGAAGCGGTCAGGCCCCCGGCTCCAGAAGCCAGGGCTCCCGCCGAGGCAATGCAGCCGCCTATGCCACGGCACCAGGCGATCAGGCTGCGGCGCTCATGCTTGTCGGCCAGGCGCCCCATGGGAATCCCCAGGGCGCCAAAGGCCAGCGCAAACCCCAGGCCCGTGATCAGGCCTATCTGCAGATCCGAGAAGCCGAACTCCTGCTTGATGGGCTGAAGCAGCACCGACAGTATCTGCCGGTCCATGAAGGTCATCGCCGACAGGGCCGTCAGCAGTGCCAGCACATAGACTCTCGATGGGTTGGGATGATTTTTCTCTGTCATTGCTCTACGCCTGTTGTGCCGCTCACTGCCCTTGCCGCCGTGCCAGCCGGCAGCTCCGGCCGCGCAGAGCACGGGGAGCCCGGCCTTAGTCCATGAAGAACGCCTGGAACATCGTGGTGGGGAAGAGCCGAAATCACATCGTCCCAACGGACGATTGCACCGCGGCGGCCGAGCGCCGGCCCGGTTGCCGGGACTCGGCGGCAGCAACGCAAGCCGCCCGGAAGGCTCAAAAAAGAAAGGAGGCCGAAGCCTCCTTGAAATCCCGTCGTCAGGCGCGACGAGCAGGGTATGCCCACCTGGGTTGTAGTGCCCGGCAAGCGCCGGCACCTCCTTATGCCTTGCCAAAAACCTTGGCCGACTTTGCCCGCGAAACGGCGCTGGGCCCGCCCCCACCGCATCTTGCACGGCCAGCCGCCTGTCCCCCGGGCACCGCCATGGTCGCTGCGCGCGCGATTTCGCTCATCGTCCGCTTGAACGTAGTACAGACCCTGATCCATGGCCCGCGACGGAGGTAGCGGGCATCAACAGTCCGGCAGCAGGCTTCTGCGCCCAGTCACGATGGGCAGGAGATCGATGCGGGGCAGTTGCCTGCGCTGCTCAAGCCATGGCAGCTGCGGCCGTGCGCAGCGCCGATGCGCCGCTGCCGGCCCCATTCCACTGCATGGGTGCGGGCGGCGGCAGGCCCAGCACCAGATCGGCGGCCTTGTCGCCGATCACGACCGAAGCCGCATTGGTGTTGCCCGAGACCAGATGCGGCATGACCGAGGCATCGGCCACGCGCAACCCCGCCACGCCCCTGACCTTGAGATCGGGAGTGACCACGGTCATGACGTCCGCAGCGTCCCCCATGCGGCAGCTGCCGCTGGCGTGATGCCCCGAGCCCATATACATGGAGATCCAGTCCAGCAGCTCGTCATCGCTTTGCAGCCGCGGCACCGGGCGGGTCTGGGCCTCCACCAGCCCCGCCAGCGCGGGCTGCATGGCAATCCTGCTGGCCATGCGCACGCCATGGAGCAAGGCCTTGCGGTCGCGCTCGTCATGCAGAAAGTTCATGCGGACGCTGGCCAGCTCCTCGGGCGCGCCGCTCCTGAGCCTGAGTTCGCCGCGCGAAAAGGGCCGCACTTGGTAAGGCGCCATGGTCATGCCGGGAAAGGCTTCGGTGCGGTAGTTCTTGCCGCTTTGCATATAGCCTTCGATATCGCCGCTCACGGGCAGGCCGTGAATCTGGATGTCGTTATAGGGCAGGCTGGAATCGCTGCTGAACCACGCCGCAAACTCGGAGGCCGGCATGGCCATGGCCCCCCGCCTGGTCAACAGATACCTGAGCAGCGAGGCGCCAATGCCCAGGCCGCGCAGCGATCGGTTGAGGCTGGGCGTGCCGGGCCTCATGCGCCAGGACATGGGCACGATCGCATGGTCCTGCAGATTGGCGCCCACGCCGCGCAGATCCACGTTCACATCGATACCCATCTCGCGCAGATGCGCGGCCGGGCCTATACCCGAGAGCATCAGCAGCTGCGGCGACTGCAGCGCGCCCGCGCACAGCAGGATTTCCTTTCTTGCGCTGGCGCTATGGCGGCCTCCGGCCCCGTCCTTCCAGTGCACGCTGGTGGCGCGCCGTCCTTCCAGCCCTATGCGCGTGACCAGCACCTGCATGCGCTCTTGCAGATTGCTGCGCCGCATCGCAGGCTCGATGGCGTTGCTGGCCACCGACGAGCGCCGGCCATGCTTGAGGTTGACCTGAAACAGCCCGGCACCGTCGGGGTGGCCGTTGTTGAAGTCCTTGCAGGCAGGCATGCCCGCCTGAATCGCGGCCTGCACCATGGCCAGCGACACCGGGTGCGGCTGCGGCAGATTGTTGGCCGTCAGCGGCCCGCCGCGGCCGTGCCAGGGCTTGGCGAACTCCTCTTCGCCGCACTGCTGGTCCTCGGTGCGAACGAAATAAGGCAGCAGCTCCTCATAGCTCCAGCCCTTGGCGCCCAGAGCGGCCCAGCTGTCGAAGTCGGCCCTGTCGCCGCGCACGTAAATCATGCCGTTGATGGACGACGAGCCCCCCAGCCGCTTGCCCCGCGGCAGGCTGATGCGGCGGTTGGCCGCATAGGGTTCGGGCTCGGTCTCGTGGCCCCATGAGTATCTGGGGCTGTTGATCATCTGGCCCCAGCCCGAGGGCATGCTGACCAGCAAGTCCTTGTGGCTGGCGCCGCCTTCGAGCAGCAAGACCCTGTGCTCTGCGCTCTCGCTCAGCCTAGCGGCCAGCGTGCCGCCGGCCGAGCCCGCGCCTATGACGATGTAGTCGAAAACCTCCTCCATGGCCTGCCTCCATTGATGCGTTATGGGATGCTGATGTCCGGAATCGAAGCCGTGAGGGCCTGGCCCGGGTTGGCTGCGCCCTCACTCCGGCCTGGAGCTCGACGGTCTTTCGGCTCTGCTATCAGATCAAAAGCTGCCAGCACTCTCCGGCAATGGGAAACTCATGGATTTCAGCCAAATCTCAAGGTATGCCAAGCGCCAGCCGCTCCTACTTTTGAGGCTTCACCCATGAAAAACGGGCCGCAGCCCGTTTTCCGATACCCGCAACAGCTTATTTATTGCCCAGCCAGGCCACGCTGTTGAGGAAGATGCGCACCAGCTCCGTCTGGCGGCGCACTCCGGTCTTGGAGAAGATGGAGCGCAGATGGGCCCGCGCCGTGTTGCGGCGGATGTTGAGCGCCTCGGCAGCCTCCTCCAGCGACAGGCCGTTGGCCAGTTGAATGGCCAAGGAGGTCTCGGCCGGCGTCAGCTGGAACAGCTGCTGTGCCAGCTTCACGGGAGGATCGGCCTTGCCGCCGGTGTCGCGCACAAACACGGCCACGCTGGGGCGCTGCTTGCCCTCGGTCCACTCGTCGGGCGAGATGCTTTGCACCACCACACCCCAGTTGAGCTGGCCCGACTGGCGGCTGACCGACATGCCCTCGGTCATGGACAGGCGCGAGACCTGGGTGTGGACCAGGGCGTCCTTGATCAGGCGCTGCAGCTTGCGGTTGTCGTTGGCGTAATTGGCCTCCAGCATGCCGCCGGAGATCTTCAGCCCATCCTGCAGGTCCAGAATGCTCGTGGCCGCGGGATTGCATTCCAGCACCTGGCCGTTCTGGTCCAGCACCACCACCCCCACCATCAGCTGAGCCGTGGCCTTGCTGTACAGCGAGATGACCTGGCGGTCCTGGTTGACCGACAGATGCAGGTTCAACGCACATTTGATGTGCGGCAGCAGCATGCTGCCGAACGCGCGCTCCTGCTTGGTGAAGGCCGGCGCCGTCTCGGGCCGCGTGACGCGCAGACCGTAGACGCAGGTGTCCTTGGTCGCGATGTCGGCGGCCATCACATGAAACACCTGCTGCTGCTTGCACCAGTCGTTGTAGTAGTTCGAAGCACGCCACTCGGACTCAGGCATCACGTCGCCCACGGTGACTATGCGGTCCGTGGGCATGCCGCGAAACGGGCTCATGCTGATCTGGGGCGTATGAGGAATCAGCTCCCTTCTGTCCCCCGCCGCAGACACGATCAGGCCCACATCGTCGGCACTGCCGGGACGCACGATCAGCGAGGCGAAGTTGCCGCCCAGCTGCTGGCGCAGAGCCTCGAGAAACGGCTTCCAGCCCTCGGGGTTCATCGCTGCCTCATACAGCAGGCCTATGAGGTGGCTGAACTGCTCGGCGGAGACGAGCGGCACATCGGCGGCTCGCACAGGCGCCGGGCTGTCGAATATGGGCACGTCCTTGAGCACGCAGGCCATGGAGCGCGGCGTGTACGTGGAAAAGCCCATCTTGGCGAAAGCGCTGTCCATCATGTTCAACTCCTGAGTTGAAAATGGCTTAGGCCAGATCAGTTCAGCTCGAACAGGCCGGCAGCACCCATGCCGCCGCCGATGCACATGCTCACCACCACAAAGCGCACGCCACGGCGACGGCCTTCGAGCAGCGCATGGCCCACGAGACGCGCGCCCGACATGCCGAACGGGTGGCCTATGGAGATAGCGCCGCCGTTGACGTTCAGGCGCTCGTCGGGAATGCCCAGCTGGTCGCGGCTGTAGATCACCTGGCAGGCGAAGGCCTCGTTGATTTCCCACAGGCCGATGTCGCCCACCGTCAGGCCCTGCTGCTTGAGCAGCTTGGGGATAGCGTAGACCGGGCCGATTCCCATTTCATCGGCGCGACAGCCGGCCACGGCCACGCCGCGATAGGTGCCCAGGGGCGCGAGGCCGCGGGCACGCGCCTCATCGGCGCTCATCACCACGCAGGCGCTGGCGCCGTCGGACAGCTGGGAGGCATTGCCGGCCGTGATGAACTGGCCTTCGGCCACCCACTGGCCGTTCTTCCAGACGGGCTTGAGCTTGGCCAGGCTCTCCAGCGTGGTGTCGGCGCGATTGCCTTCGTCGCGGGTCAGCGTCACCTCCTCGCTGCCGCAGGCATTGCCTTCCTTGTCGAACAGCTGCTTGACGGTGGTCAGCGGCACGATCTCGTCGTCGAACAGGCCCTTGGCCTGGGCGGCGGCCACGCGCTGCTGGCTGCGCAGCGAGTACTCGTCCTGGGCTTCGCGGCTGATGCCGTAGCGCTGGCTGACCAGCTCGGCCGTCTCTATCATCTGGATATAGGCCGTGGGCTCGGCCGCCAGCACGGCCTTGGACTGGGCGCGGTAGGAGTTCTTGTACTTGTTCTGCACCAGGGAGATGGACTCCAGGCCGCCGGCCACGGCGATGTCCAGCTCGCCGGTCATGACGCTCTTGGCGGCCGTGGCAATGCTCATCAGGCCCGAGGCGCACATGCGGTCTATCACCATGCCGCCCACGGAATTGGGCAGGCCTGCGGTATAGGCACACAGACGGCCCAGGTTGTAGCCCTGGGTGCCCTGCTGCGCCGCAATGCCCAGAATGACGTCGCCCACATCTGCGCCGGCCACATCCGCCTTGTTCAGCGCAGCGCGGATGACATGGCCGCCCAGCACCGGGGCCTCCGTGTCATTGAAGGCGCCGCGATATGCCTTGCCGATGGGGGTACGAGCCGTCGAAACGATGACTGCGTCTTTCATGATTTGTCTCCTAACTTGCTTTCGTCGCGCCTTGGGCAGTTTGGCCTGCCCTTTCGAGGTCGGCAGCTCTGTCGGCCGCTCGTCCCTCTTCTCACAAAAAATGCAAACGCGCACATAAGCGAGCGTTTGCACACACTCGATTTTTCCCTAAAAAAATAACCTGCTGATGGTTTCGACCACGCACCCGGGTTTGTCCTGACCCCTGACCTGCACGGTGATGCGGATCGTGACCTGCACCCCGGCTTCGCCGATGGCGCTGGCGGCCACCACCTCGCCGCTGCCGCGCACCCAGGAGTCCACCAGCACCGGCGCGGGAAAACGCACTTTTTCGCAGCCGTAGTTCACTCCCATCTTCAGGCCCTCGTAGGCCACGAGCTGGGGCAGGAACAGATTGGCCAGCGACAGCGTCAGATATCCATGGGCCACGCAGGCGCCGAACGGGCCGTTCTTGGCTTTTTCGGGGTCGACATGAATCCACTGGTGATCGCCCGTGGCATCGGCAAACTGGTCGATGCGCTGCTGGCTGATCTGCATCCACTCGGTCTCGCCCAGCGGACGGCCCACCGAGGCCAGCACGGCGGCGGCCGAGTCGAACAGTACTTTTTCCTCAACTGCGCTCATGGCTTAGGCCCTTTGCGAGCTCACGGACACCACTTCGCCCGTCATATAGGACGAGTAATCGCTGGCCAGGAAGATCATCACGTTCGCGACTTCCCAGGGCTCGGCACCGCGGCCGAAGGCTTCCTTCTCGGACAGCTTGGCCAGCAGCTCTTCGGAAGCCGACTTCTTGAGGAAGGCATGGATGGCAATCGAGGGCGCCACGGCGTTGATGCGTATGCCGTGCTCGGCCGCCTCCAGCGCCGAGCAGCGCGTGAAGGCCATCACGCCGGCCTTGGCCGCCGCGTAGTGGGCCTGCTCGACCTGGGCGCGCCAGCCCAGCACCGAGGCGTTGTTGACGATCACGCCCCGGCCGCGCGGCTGCATGACTTTGAGCGCCGCGCGCGTCATGCGGAAAGTGCCGGTCAGCGTGATGTCTATGACCTTGCTCCACTCTTCGTCGCTCATGTCGACGACCTTGCAGCTGGTGCCCAGGCCCGCGTTGTTGATCAGCACGTCGATGCCGCCCAGGGCCCGGTCGGCCTCGGCGATCAGGCCCTGGACCTGCTCTTCCTGGCTCACGTCGCAGAGCTTGCCGAAGACCTGGCTCAGGCCCGTGTCCTGCTTGATCTGCTCCACGGCCTCGGCCAGGCGGCGCTCGTGCACGTCCGAGATGAACAAGGCCTTGCAGCCTTCTTCGGCGGCGCGCTTGGCGGCGGAGAAGCCGATGCCGGCACCCGCGGCGGCGGTAACGAGAACGGTCTTGCCCTTGAGCAGGCCGTGGGGGGCGACGTAGGAGGGAACGCTTGTCATTTGGAATAGATGGAGATGATTGAGTCCATCATCTGCTTCGCGCTGCGCTGCAACATCGTCACTTTGGACGATAGGTCATTCCCTAATGTCGTTTGCCCGACATTCACCAGCACCAAAGGCTGCGAGGCGGGCCGGACACGGCCCGCGATTCGCAGCCTTTCAAGGCACTTAGAAAGAGTGCCCGCTCACATGATCAGCGCGGCATGCCCAGGGCGCGCTCGGCCATGAGGTTCATCTGGATCTCGTTGGTGCCCGCGTAAATCGTGTCCGCACGGCTGACCAGCCACAGCTGCTGCAGCGGGCGCAGCGCGGGGTCGTCCAGGGCCAGCTCGCCCTGCTCGCCCAGCACGTCCATGGCCAGCTCGCCCAGATCGCGGTGCCAGTTGGACCAGGCGTACTTGGAGACCGAGGCCACGCGCAGCGGCGTGTCCTCGCTGCAGGAGCGCAGCGCATGGGCGCGCAGGGTCTGCAGGCCCAGATCGGCCTTGGCCAGGCGCTGGCGCAGCAGCGGGTCGCGGGCCGCGCCGTTGCGCCTGGCCAGGGCGATGATCAGATCCAGCTCGTAGCGGAAATGCGCCTGCTGGCCCAGCGTGGAAGCGCCGCGCTCGCAGCCCAGCAAATACATGGCCACCTTCCAGCCATCGCCCACGGGGCCCAGGTGCAGGGCGCCATCGGTACACGCACCGTCGAAGAAGACCTCGTTGAACTCCGAGGTGCCGGTGATCTGGCGGATCGGCCGCACTTCCACGCCGGCCTGCTTGATCGGCACCAGCAGCAGCACCATGCCCGCATGGCGGGCACCGGCGGCAGCTCCGGCTTCGTCGGTGCGGGCCAGCACGAAAATCCATTCGGACTCATGGGCCCAGGAGGTCCAGACCTTCTGGCCGTTGATCACCCATTCGCCCGTGACCGCATCGCGGCTGGCCTTGGTGCGTATGCCTGCAAGGTCCGAGCCCGCGCCGGGCTCGGAATAGCCCTGGGCCCAGTAATCGGTACCGGCCAGAATCCCGGGCAGAAAACGCTGCTTCTGCTCGGGCGTGCCATAGGCCATGAGCGTGGGCGCCAGCAGGGTCTCGCCGATATGGCCGATACGGCCCGGGCCGCCGCAGCGCACATACTCCTCGTGGAAGATCACCTGCTGGGCCAGCGGCAGATTGCGGCCGCCATACTGCGTCTCCCAGCCCAGGCCAGTCCAGCCGCCCCGCGCCAGCTCCTGCTCCCATTCCTTGGCCAGCTGGGCGTCATAGCCCTCGGCGCCCAGGCCGCTCGCATGCTTGAGCGGCGCGAACCTGCCGCTCAGATGCCGTCCCATCCATTCACGCACCTCGGCGCGAAACGCTTCATTGATTTCCGATTCCTGCATCTTCATGCTGCCTCCGCAAGCTGCTCGTCCAACAAACGCGCGGCCACCTGCTCGCGCCA
The DNA here is from genome assembly GCF_041079535.1 of Comamonas guangdongensis. Lineage (NCBI taxonomy): Bacteria > Pseudomonadati > Pseudomonadota > Betaproteobacteria > Burkholderiales > Comamonadaceae > Comamonas > Comamonas guangdongensis. Next base: position 16,154 of record NZ_JBFYGN010000035.1, read on the forward strand.
CTGCTCCACGGCGCCCAGGCGCTGGCTGCTGGCCTGGGCGCGACGGAAGAACAGATGCGGGTCGAACTCCCAGGTAAAGCCCACGCCGCCATGCAGCTGAATGCTTTCGCTAGTGCAAAAGAGAGCGGCTTCCGTTGCATCCGTGCGTGCTTGGGCCGCAAAGTAGCTCAGATCCGTGGATTCATCTGCGCTATCAGCCATGAAAGCTGCTGCATAGACCGCCGAGCGTGCGGTCTCAACCCTGACCAGCATCTGCGCCGCACGGTGCTTGACGCCCTGGAAACTGCCCACGGCCTTGCCGAACTGCTGACGTTCCTTGGTGTAGTCCACGGCCAGATCGAGAGCGCGCTCGGCCACGCCCACCTGCTCGGCGGCCAGGCCTATGGCGGCCAGATTGCGGGTCTGGGTCCAGAGCCGGTCCAGAGCCTCACCATGCAGCAGCACCGCTGCGGCATCCAGATTCACATTCACCGCCGTGACATGGGCGCTGCTGCGCGTGCCATCCACCGTGGCCAGAGCCTCAACGCTCAGGCCTTCGGCCTTGGCCGACACCTCCAGCAGGCCCAGCGCGCCGCAAGGCAGGGTCGCGGGCAGCAGGAACACATCGGCATGCGCGCCCGAGCCGACCTGGCGCCACTGGCCGTTGAGCACCAGCGCATCGCCTTCGACCTGCACGGTCGCGGCTGCAGGCAGCTCGCCACCCACCGTCATGCCCAGCACGCAGACCTGGCCGGACTGGGCCAGGCGCAGGGCCACGGCCAGGCCGGCCTCGGTCCGGCTCAGCGCCCGCCACAGCGGCGTCACCGCCACGACCGCATCGAAAAACGGGATGCAGGCCAGGTGGTAGCCCATGCGCTCCTGCAGCAGCACCAGCTCGCGCCAGCCCAGTCCCATGCCGCCCGCGGCCTCGGGCAGGGCCACGCCGCACCAGCCCAGCTCCACGGCCTCCTGCCACAGCCCGCGGTCCATGCCGCCTGCTTCGGCCGCCTTGCGCACCTGGGCCGTCGTGCTTTTTTCCTGCAGAAACACCGCCGCGCTTTCGGCGATCATTTTTTGTTCTTCGTTCAGACTTAAATCCATGATGGCTCGCGTCCTGAGTTCTTCATCGAATGGGAAAAGCCGGGCACCGTGACCCGGCGGTTTTCATCAAGTTCCGTAGACCTTTTGCGGCGCCTTGCCTTCGGCGATCAGGCGATCGACCACGCCGCCCAGTTCGGCGGGCTCCCAGCGCGCCTGCTTGTCATTGATCTTGCCGGTGAACCAGCCGTCGGCCACGGACAGCTCGCCGCCCTTGGCTTCGAAGCAGCGCCCCGTCACATGCGCGGACTGGCTGCTGCCCAGCCAGACGACGATGGAGGCCACGTTCATCGGGTCCCAGACATCGAAGCCCGACTCGGGCTTCTTGACCATATCGGGCATGGCGCCTTCGGTCATGGAGGTGCGCGCCGCCGGAGCCAGGCAGTTGGCCGTGATGCCGTAGCGCGCCAGCTCGGCCGCCTGCACCAGGGTCAGGCCCGCGATGCCGGCCTTGGCCGCCGCGTAGTTGCTCTGGCCTATCGAGCCCTGCAGGCCAGCGCCCGAGCTGGTGTTGATGATGCGCGCATCCACGGGCTTGCCGGCCTTCTTCTGGTCGCGCCAGTAGCCGCCGAACACCTTGGCCATGCAGAAGTGGCCGCGCAGGTGCACGCGCATCACCATGTCCCAGTCCTCCTCGGACAGGGACAGGAACATGCGGTCGCGCAGCACGCCGGCGTTGTTGACGATGACCTGCACATCGCCGAACTCGGCCAGCGTGGCCTCCAGGATGGACTGGGCGCCCGCCACGGTGGTGATGTCGCCGGTATTGGCCAGCGCCCGGCCGCCCGCGGCCTTGACCTCGTCGGCCACGGCCTGGGCGGCTTCGGCGCGGATGTCGTTGATCACCACATTTGCACCTTCCTGCGCGAAGGCCAGCGCATAGGCGCGGCCCAGGCCACCGCCTGCACCGGTGATGACGACGGTTCTCTGGTTGCAAATACCCATTTCTTACCCCTTTTGCTTGCAATGCAGGCCCGGCCCTCCGGCCGGTCTGCGCTGTTGAAATTACGCTTTGAAAGCCGACAGATCGGGCATGCGCGCCGCCCACGGCAGGGCTTGCTCCAGCTGCGCCGCCAGGCGCAGCAGCCGCCCTTCGCCACCGAAGGGCGCGACAAAGTGCGAGCCCACGGGAATGTGGTCCTCGGTCCAGTGCAGAGGCACCGACATGGCCGGATGGCCGCTGATATTGAACAGCGAGGTGAACGCCGAGGAATTCATGGCTTGTGCCGCATAGCTGGCGTAGGGCTGGTCCAGGCGCAACGCGCCCAGCAGCTGGGCCGGCACCGCCGTGGTGGGGCTGAGGATCAGGTCGTAGCGGGACAGAAAAGCGTCCAGCAGCTGGCCCGCCTTGTCGAAGCCCGCGCGCGCCCGGAACAGGTCCAGGGCTCCGGCCTTTCTGGCGGACTGCAGCGCGGCCCAGTCCAGCGGTTCCATCTCGTCCTCGCGCACCGCGCGGCCCAGCAGCTTCTCGCGGTGCTCCACGGCGCTGAGCATGCCGGCGCCCATACCGGCGCCCATGCCCGCATAGATCTCGGCCACGGGCAGCTCCGGCATGGCCTCTTCCAGCACATGGCCCATGGCCTCGCAGGCCCTGGCGGCCTTGTCCACCGCCGCCAGGCAGTCCGCATGGACCGGAACCCCGAAGTAGTTCTTGCGCCAGACGGCGATACGCAGCCCGCGCTCGGGCTGGCGCAGCGACTGCAGATAGCCGTGGCGCACATCGGCCGGCGGGCGCACGCGCGAACCGGGCTCGGTCCCGGCCGTCAGGTCCAGCAGCAGGGCGCTGTCGCGCACGCTGCGGCTGATCACGTGATGGACGGACAGGCCGACGGCGCCGTCCAGGGCATCGGGCCCCGCGGGCACGCGGCCGCGGCTGGGCTTGAGCCCGAACAGACCGCAGTGCGCAGCCGGAATGCGGATCGAGCCGCCGCCGTCGCTGGCATGGCCCACGGGCAAAATGCCGGCCGCCACCACGGCCGCCGTACCTCCCGAGGAGCCACCCGTGGTGCGCCCCGCATTCCAGGGATTGGGCGTGACGCCGTAGAGCCTGGACTCCGTGGTTGTGGTCATGCCGAACTCTGGCGCTGCGGTCTTGCCGAAGATATTCAGCCCCGCGGCCTTGTAGCGCTGCACCAGCGTGGAGTCGCGGGCGGCCACCGCATCCTTGAAGAAGGCGCAGCCGTTGGAGGTCACGGTTCCCTCCATGCTCACGCCCAGGTCCTTGAGCACAAAGGGCAGACCCCAGAGCGGCGCGGCCTCGCACGCCTTCCGGCGCGCCTCGCGGCCCAGGCCGGAGAGCCTCCTGGCCTGCTCGCGCGCCAGCTCATAGTCCTTGATGACCACGGCATTGAGCTTGGGCAGCGCTTCCACGCGCGCAATGGCCGCGTCCAGGGCCTCCAGCGGCGTAACCTCCCCCTGGCGCAGTTGCGCGGCCATGGCGATGGCATCCGCGGGGGCGGCGCCCCGGGCCACAGACCTGGCGCCGGCCGGCGCCGCGGGCAGGGCCGCAGCCGCAGCCGTGGCCGCCGCCCCCATGAGAAATGCACGGCGATCCGCGCCGTTCGCTTTGTCTGGCATGCCCTTGTCTCCGTTGCTGTGGTTGGAATGACTTGCGAAACCCTGAAACCTCTGCAGACGCCGGGCGGCGCCTGCTTCGCCCGGCCTCAGAGGCGCTCGATGATGGTCACATTGGCCTGGCCGCCGCCTTCACACATGGTCTGCAGGCCGTAGCGGCCGCCGGTGCGCTCGAGCTCGTGCAGCAAGGTGGTCATGAGCTTGGCGCCCGAGGCCCCCAGCGGATGGCCCAGCGCAATCGCGCCGCCGTTGACGTTGGTCTTCGCATGGTCGTAGCCGGTTTCCTTGAGCCAGGCCATGACCACCGAGGCAAAAGCCTCGTTGATCTCGACCAGGTCGATATCGGACATGCTCATGCCGGCCTTCTTGAGCGCATGCGCCGTGGCGGGAATCGGCGCCGTCAGATGCCAGATCGGATCGTCGGCGCGCACGCTCATGTGGTGGATGCGCGCGCGGGGCGTGAGGTTGTAGCGCTTGAGCGCGGCCTCGGACACCACCAGCACCGCGGCGGCCGCATCGCAGGTGGAGCTGGACACCGCCGCCGTGATCTTGGGGTAGGTGGGATCGACGGGCTCCAGCGTGGCCATCTTCTCCAGCGTGCTCTGGCGCGCGGTCTCGTCCATGCTGAAATCGCCAAAAGGCACGACCTCACGCTCGAAGCGACCTTCGGCAATGGCCTTGAGCGCACGGTCATGGCTTTCCTTGGCAAACACCTCCATGTCCTCGCGGCTTACGCCCCAATGGTCGGCAATGCGCTGCGCGGCATAGAACTGGTTGACGGGCGCATCGCCGAAGCGCGCCTGCCAGCCCTTGCTCTCGGCGAACGGCGTGGTGAAGCCCAGGGGCTGGCCGGCCAGCATGGCCGAGGAAATCGGAATCGCCGTCATGGTCTGCACGCCGCCGGCCAGCACCACATCCTGGGTGCCGCTCATCACGGCCTGCGCCGCGAAGTGGATGGCCTGCTGGGAGGAGCCGCACTGGCGGTCCACCGTGGTGCCGGGCACGTTCAGCGGCATGCCCGCAGCCAGCCAGGACGTGCGCGCGATGTCGCCGGCGAGAGCGCCTATGGTGTCCACGCAGCCGAAGATCACGTCGTCGTAGTCGGCTGCGGGGATGTCATTGCGCTCGACCAGGGCCTTGATCACATGGGCACCCAGATCGGCGCCGTGCACGCTGGCCAGAGAGCCTTTGCGCTTGCCCGTGGGCGAGCGCAGCGCATCAACGATATAGGCTTGGTTGCTCATGCTGCCATCTCCTCGGCGATATTCCTGGCGGCAGTCTGCGCGCCGCAGCCGCCGCATTGCTGCGCTTCACGGTCGAAGGTGGCGCCGGGGCCCACGGGTGCCTGGGGGCTGCGCAGCAGCCCCTGGGTCAGGCGGGCCGCGTGGTGGCTCTTGTCGCCCCAGGCCGCATCCAGCACCCAGGCGCGCTTCATGAACATCTGCAGATCCACTTCCCAGGTATAGCCCATGGCGCCGTGCACCTGCAGGCTGTTGCGGGCCGCGAACCAGCTGGCTTCGCTGCACTGCAGCTTGGCATGGGAGATGCGCACGGCCAGGTCGGGCTCGCCATGCTGCAGCGCATAGAAGGCGCGGTAGAGCACGGGCTTGGCGAATTCGATCTTGGTGACTATGTCCGCCAGATGGTGCTGCACGGCCTGGAAGCTGCCTATCACCTTGTCGAACTGCTTGCGCTGGGCCACATAGTCCACCGACAGGTCCAGCATGCGCTGGGCCAGGCCCAGCATCTGGGCCGCCGCCGCCAGCGCGCCGCGCTCGCCCGCCGTGTCCCAGACCTTCTGGCCCTGGGCGCCGCCGATCAGGCGCGTGGCGTCGCCGGGCGTCCACTGCACCTTGAACAGACGGCGCGAAGCATCGATGCTGCCCAGCGCCGTGATTTCGCACTGCGCGCGCTCCACCAGGTGCAACTCGAGGCCGGCGCTGCCCGCATGGGGCAGCAGCAGCACGTCGGCCAGGGCCGCATCCGCCACATGGGGGTTGAGGGGATGGCCCACGGCCACGCGGCAGCTGCCCTCGGCGATCCTGGCCAGCCAGGCCCGCGCCGCATGCTCTGCGGGCAGGGCAGCCAGCATGCCCACGGCCACATAGGCGGTGTCGGTCAAGGCGTCGGCCAGCGCGTAATAGCCTACCTCCTGCAGCAGCAGCGCCCAGTCGATGTCGGCCAGGCCCATGCCGCCTTCGGCCTCGGGCACGGACAGCCCCATCAGGCCCTGCTCGGCGACCTTGGCCCACAGCTCCTGCGAGCGGCCGGACTCTGTCTCCCAGATGTCGCGCAGCAGCTCGGGCGCGGCCTCGGTCATCAGAAAGCGGCTGACCGAGTCGCGGAATGCGGTTTGATCTTCGGTAAAAGTGAAGTCCATGTTTGTCTCCCTGCCGATCAGGATTTGGGCAGACCCAGCATGCGCTGGGCAATGATGTTGCGCTGGATCTCGTTGCTGCCCGCATAGATGGGGCCGGCCTGCGCGAAGAGGAAACCCTCGAGCCATTCATTGGCTTCGGCGTCGTCGGTCAGCTCGGCACGCGGGCCCAGGATGCGCATCGCGGTCTCATGGATCAGGATGTCCAGCTCGGACCAGACGATCTTGTTGGTGCTGGCCTCGGCGCCGATCTGCGCCCCCTTGGAGAGCCGGCCCACGGTGTGGTAGGAGGACAGGGTATAGGCCTCGGCCCCCTGCCAGGCGCGCAGCACGGCGTCGCGTAAGGAGTGGTCGCGGTCGGCCTCCACCTGGTGGCGCAGATACAGCTCCAGCAGCTTCTGGGCGCTGCGCTGATAACGGGCCGGCGAGCGCAGCAGCAGGCCGCGCTCGAAGCCGGCCGTGGCCATGGCCACATGCCAGCCCTTGCCTTCGGCGCCGATCAGGTTCTCGGCGGGCACTTCCACATCGTCGAAGAAGACTTCCGCGAAAGCGTCCTTGCCGTTGAGCGCCTTGATGGGGCGCACGGTGATGCCCGGCGTGTTCAAAGGCACCAGGATGTAGCTCAGGCCGTGGTGGCGGCTCGATGTGGGGTCGCTGCGGAACAGGCCGAACAGCCAGTCGGCAAAGATGGCGCGGGTGGACCAGATCTTCTGACCGTTGAGGATGAACTTGTCGCCCTGGCGGATGGCACGGCTGCTGATGGCCGCCATGTCGGAGCCCGCATTGGGCTCGGACCAGCCCTGGGCCCACATATCGTCGCAGCGCGCCATGCGCGGCAGAAAGCGGGCCTTCTGCTCGGGCGTGCCGAATTCCATCAGCGTGGAGCCCAACAGCAGAATGCCGTTCTGGTTCACGCGCTGGGGCGCATCGGCGGCCCAGTATTCCTCTTCGAAGATCAGCCATTCGGTGAGGTCCGAACCGCAGCCGCCCAGCTCCTTGGGCCACATCACGGCGCTGTAGCCGCCCTCGGCCAGCCTGGCTTCCCATTCGCGATGCTGCTCGAAGCCCTCGCGGGTGTCATAGCTCTTGAGGCGCTGCTTGGGCACGTTGTCCTTGAGCCAGGCGCGCACTTGTGCGCGGAAAGCTTTCTGCGCCGGGGTGTATGTCAAATCCATGTCTTGTCTCCTCTTTGCGCTTGGGGCTCAGAATTTGGCGTCGCGCTTTTCCACGAAGGCGCTGCGCGTCTCGGCGGAGTCGGGGCTCATATAGGCCTGCAGGGTGAAGCCCTGCTCCCAGCGGTATTTGTCTTCGAGGTTGCCGTCCTCAATGCCGGTCAGGGCTTCCTTGGCGATGCGGATCATGGCCGGGCTCTTGGCCGCGATCCTGGCCGCGATGTCCAGGGCCGTGTCGCGCAGTTGCTCGCGCGGCACCACGCGCTCGACGGCACCCAGACGCAGGGCTTCCTGGGCGCCGATCATCTCGCCCGTGAAGAACAGATAGCGGGTCTTCTGCACGCCGAACATGCGCTGCAGATGGGCGGCGCCGCCCATGGCGCCGCGGTCCACCTCGGGCAGGCCGAAGGTCGCGTCTTCGGCCGCGATCACGATGTCGGAGGCGCCGCAGATGCCGATGCCGCCGCCCAGCACAAAGCCGTGCACGGCAGCGATCACCGGCACCTTGTTCAGGTGCACGGCCTTGAAGGTCGCGTAGTTGCCGGCGTTCACATCGACGATCAGCTTGTCGTTGCCGGCCAGCTCCTTGATGTCCACGCCCGCACAAAAGCCGCGGTTCTCGGCACGGATCACGATGACGCGCACCTCGGGCCTGTCGCCCAGCGCCTGGATCTCCCTGGCCAGACCGTTCCAGCCGGCCGCATTCAGCGCATTGACGGGAGCGCGGTCGATGACCAGTTCGGCCACACCGTTGTCATGAATATGGGAGTGAAATTGTTGAGTGGACATATCCGGTCTCGTTGGCTTGTTGTTATGCGGTAGTCAGTGCATTCAATGCGTTGCGTCTATCCATGGCCTGGCGCACGATGCCGCCGATCACGTCCTCGCAGCTGTCCAGCTTGCCGATCAGCGCCGCCACCTGGCCGGCCGACATCACGCCCTCGGCCGGGTTGCCGTCCACCATGGAGCGCTGCAGCAGCATCGGGGCATTGGCCGCCATCACGGTCTGGGCCACGGAGGACGAGTCCTCACGCACGGCCTGCATGAAGATGCCAATGGCCTGGCCCGTGGTCATGCCGGTCTCGGCCTTCCATTGCAGCGCCAGGCTCAGCGCGATGCGCAGGCGCTTCATGGGGCTGGCTTTTTCCAGCATGGCCAGGTATTCGTTGGGAATCATGCGCTGGGGCATGCCATCGACCAGGTGCGAGATGGCGATCTTCTCGGCATCCCTGGTGGCCAGATAGCGCTGCAGCGTGGCGGCGGGAACCTTGGAGTCGCTGGTCATCAGAAAGCGCGTACCCATGGCGATGCCCGATGCGCCATAGGCCAGCGCCGCCAGCAGGCCGCGGCCGTCATAGAAGCCGCCGGCGGCAATCACGGGCACATCGACCGCATCCACCACCTGGGGCAGCAGCACCGTGGTCGGTACGCTGCCCGTGTGGCCGCCGCCTTCGCCGCCCTGCACGGTGATGGCGTTGGCGCCCATCTCGATCGCCTTCTGGGCGTGCTTCAAGGCGCCCACGGTGGGCATGCAGACTATGCCCGCGTCGCGCAAACGGCCTATCACCTTTTTGTCCGGGCCTCGGCCATAGCTGACCGCACGCAGCCGGTGCTTGACCGCCAGATCCAGCAGTTGCTGGGCATTGGGCTGGAACATGTGAAAGTTCAGACCGAAAGGCTGGTCATCGGTCTCGCGCTTGACGCGCAGAATCTCGGCCTCGATCTTGTCGGCGGCAATGGTGGCACCGGCCAGGAAGCCGAAGCCACCGGCATTGGTCGTGCCGATCACCAGATCGGCACCGGCCACATAGCCCATGGCGGTCTGGATGATGGGATAGCGGCAGCCCAGCAGGTCGCAGATGGGAGTGCGCAAGCTGCCCATGTCGTTCATATTGCTCATGCCTTTGACTCTTCTTTATTGGCCTTGGCCATAGACTTCGCGTCCTGGCCGCCCAATTGACCCATGCCCATGGCCTGGCTGTGAGCATGGGCAAAGTGGTGGTAGCCGAAAGCCATGTCCATGGTGGAGCGCAGGCCCTGCAGTTCCTCGGCCTTGTTGACCACCATCTTGGTCAGCGCCAGGCCCAGACGCGGCTGGGCCGCCAGGCGCTGGGCCATGGCATGGACCTGGTCCTCGAGCTCGGCGCGCGGAACCACGCGGTTGACCATGCCCATCTGATAGGCACGCTCGGCCCCCATGCGCTCGCCCAGCAGCAGAAACTCCTTGGCGATGCGTGGATGCAGCTCATGGGCGTGGGCAAAATACTCCACGCCAGGGATGCCCATGCGCACCACGGGGTCCTGGAAGAAGGCGTCGTCGCTGGCCACGATCAGATCGCAGACCCAGGCCAGCATCAGGCCGCCGGCCACGCAGGCGCCCTGCACCATGGCGATCATGGGCTTGGGAATGTCGCGCCAGCGGCGGCACATGCCCAGATACACCTCTTGCTCGCGCGCGAACAGCTGCTCGCCACCGGGCTTGTTGGTGTGGTCCCACCACAGATGCACGCGGTCGAAGGGCTTGTGGATGTCGCGGCCCGGTGTGCCTATGTCGTGGCCCGCGCTGAAATGCTTGCCGACGCCGCGCAGCACGATGACCTTGACGCTGTCGTCGTCGGTGGCGCGGCGGAACGCCGCATCCAGCGCATAGGTCATCTGCGAGTTCTGCACGTTGTTGAACGTGGGCCGGTTCATGGTGACCGTGGCGACACCGTTGTCCACGCTGTAGAGCACGGGCTCTTGCGTCTCGTAGACAGCCTGGTCCTCGCGCGTCACGAATTCGCTGGCAGCCGCATTTTCCATCTCAGGCTCCCATCGCTGTCGCGCGCAGATTGTGCGGATCGAGCTGGGCCAGCAATGCCAGCTGCTCGGGCGCGGGATCGGGCGTCACGCCCACGCTCTCGGGGATGTGCAAGGGGAAGCCCGTCGCTTGCTGCACCTGCTCCACGCTCACGCCGGGGTGCAGGGACAACAGGCGCGCCTGATAGCCGGGGCCGCCAAAGTCCATCACGCAGAGATTCGTGAAGATGAAGCGGATGTCGGTCGTCTCCTCCAGGGTCCAGCCCTTGGCCAGGCGCGCGGGGTTGTAGCCCACCGAGCCCACGGCATCCACCTCGCCTTCCACAAACACCTTGGTGCTGTGGTTGGGCACGAAGAAGGAATTGGCGTGGTTGATGGAGTTGCCCGGAAAGCCGCGCACACCCAGCATCATGGACTTGGGCCGCGCGTAGTCGCTGCCGACCATGGAGATATTGCCCTGGCCGAAGCGGTCCACCTGCACCGGACCCACCATGGCATGGCGCTTGCCGCCCCAGACATTGTCGAAGATGCGCGAGAAGCCCATCCAGGTTTCGCGCTTGATCTCGTAGTCGCCGCGCGGCCCCACAGGCACGGGCTCGCCCACGATCCAGGCTTCGGAATCCGTCATCATCAGATCCGGATTCAGGGACTTCATGCACAGCGATGCCGCCAGGCGCGGCACCAGGCCAATGCCCGTGGCCAGCACCTCGCCGTCGTTTTCCCAGGCTCGTGCCGCGGCGCAGATGACGCGATCCACCAATGCAATTTCACTCATCTTCCGCCTCCTCAGAACACGGGCAAGGGCAGGCGCTTGATCGCCTCCATGCCGCCCACTTTTTCCAGATACTCCTGCTCCGTGCACTGCAGGTACTTTTGCTGGTAGTCGCTCCAGCCGCCCTCTTCCTTGCTGCTGGCCACGTACTCCTTGAAGTGCTTGACGTCAAAGCCGTACAGCGGCGCGCAGGAGGTGGGGTGAGCACCGCCGGGCAGATGCACCACGCCCGTGGTTTCGGAGCGCTCCCAGAACACCAGGCGCGCGGCCTCGGCCGACTCGAAGCTGCTGGACTCCACGAGTTCGTCGCAGCTCACGAAAGTGTTCCTGGCAGCGCGCGCGAACAGGTCGTCCATATAGATGTCGGGACCGGCGATCTGGCACACGCCACGTGCATCGGCGCGGTCTACATGCAGCAGGGCCACGTCGAGATGGATGGCCGGCATGGCCAGCCACTCCTTGCCGTCATAAGGCGACTCGATCAGCTTGATGCCGTTGTTGTGCTTGAGCACGTCGGTGCCCAGGCCCACGCGGGTGGGGATGTAGGGAATGCGCATGCCCGCGGCCTTCAGGCCCAGCACCATATGGCCTTCGTCGATCTCCATGACCTCGATCTCGCCGCTCTGGCGCGCCTTGCGGAAATAGGGCTCGAGCGGGATGAAATCCAGCGAGACGAAGGCGAAGACCAGCTTCTTGACCTTGCCGGCCGCGCAGAGCATGCCCACGTCGGCACCGCCGTAGGCGACCACGGTCAGATCCTTCACGGGGCTGCGCAGCAGCTCACGCACCAGGGCCATGGGCTTGCGGCGCGGCCCCCAGCCACCGATACCAATCGTCATGCCATCCTTGATGGATGCCACAACCTCTTTTGCCGTCATCAATTTATTGGCCATGTCTCATGCCTCCTGTTGCTTGCTTTCGGGGCGGCCCACGCTGAAGTCGTGCCCCCAGAGGCTTACGGTCGTGAACTCATGCGTGATGTGCTGATCCCAGTCGATGATGGCGCCGCCATAGCCGAACTCCAGATCGAAGTTCGAGGGCGTCTTCATGTAGAACGAAATCATCTTGTCGTTGGTGTGCTGGCCCAGGGTGGCGGACAGCTTGACCTGGCTCTTTTGCATGCGGTCCATAGCGCGGCCCACCTCGGGCATGTTGTCCACCTCGACCATCACGTGCACGCAGCCCGCGGCAGAAGGGAACTCGGCCAGCGCCAGGCTGTGGTGGCGGCCGTTGGCGCAGTGGAAGAAGTGGATGCGGATCGTGGGACCGGCATCGCCCGCAGGCTTGAAGTTGTAGATGTCCGAAAGGCCGAAACCTAGCACGTCGCGCGCAAAGGCCACGGTCTTGTCGAAGTCGGGAGCCGGCAGCACGGTATGGCCCAGGCCGTAGTCGCCGGTGATGAAGCGCGACACCCCTTGAGGCGAGGCAAAGTGGACGAAATCGGACTTGAAGCCCCAGACGATCTCGTGGCGGTTGCCCGATGGATCCATCACGACGGCCAGCTGCTGCACATGGCGCTTCGCGCACAGCTCGGGGCTGCCCATCTCGTAGTGCACGTCGGCAGCCTGCAGCACCTTGAGCGCCTGCTCAAAGGCTTCCTTGTTGGCCACCTCCCAGCCGGATGCCGAGTATTTGTCATTGCTGCCAGGCTGCACCTGGAAGCGGAATTGACGCTCATCCATCTTGATCAGCAGATCGCCGTCGGCCGTGGTGCTGGGCATCATGCCAAGCACATCGCGTGCATAGCCGACCCAACGATCCAAATCAGAGCTCTCGGCAACAACGTACGCCAGTCCACGTATTTCCATCATGATGTCGGGGCCTCCAACCCAAATCCTTTTTAGTGATGCTGAGGATTCTGGGGATGAGAGCCTTTGCCAACATCGTCCGTTGAGACTAACGAAGTCGCTCCTTTTGCAACAAAATTGATAGCGCCTATGCGTTGAATGACGGTGATTATCGGGAAATACCCTGAAATCCATGCAGCGGCTTGAGCCGGCCCGGTCCGACGTCCTGGCGACAGTTTCCGCGCAATAAAAAAAGCCGCATCCCCGAAGGAGATGCGGCCAACACGATGAACACGGTGTCCTCCTGGCGCCGACGGCGCCAGGTTTCTAGCGATCAGGCCGGCTGCGCCTCGGCTGCCGGGGCGTAGTCGTTGTAGCCCTCGGCGCCGGCCGTATACAGAGTCCTGCGGTCAAACTTGGACAGTGGCAGGCCCAGGCGCATGCGCCGCACCAGATCGGGGTTGGCGATGAAATGACGCGCAAACGAGATGGCCTGGCCCTCACCGGCCTGCAGCGCGGCTTCGGCGCTTTGCGCATCGAAACCGTCGTTGAGTATGAGGTTGGCGCCAAAGTTCTCGCGCGCCAGCTTGAAGGCGTCGATGCTGGGGTCGAACACGGCGCGCATCACATGCAGATAAGCAATGCCCTGCCTGGCTGCCTGGCGCATCAGTTCGGCATGGGTGGCGGCGGAGTTCTCGTCCGAGGTATCGTTATAGGTGTTGCCCGGGTTCAGACGCAGGCCCACGCGCTCGGCCCCGATCGCATCTCCCATGGCTGCCAGGCATTCCGCCGCAAAGCGCACGCGGTTGGCGGCATTGCCGCCGTACTCGTCGCCGCGCCGGTTGACCCCCGAGCTCATGAACTGCATGCACAAATAGCCGCTGGTGCCGTGCAGCTCCACGCCGTCAAAGCCCGCATCCATGGCCCGCCTGGCGGCCGCAGCATGCTCGGCAATGGCCTGGCGCACCTCTTCCGTGGTCAGGGCCTGCGGCACGTCAAAATTCTGCATGCCTGCCGCATCGGTCCAGATCTGACCCTGGGCCTGGATCGCCGAAGCCGACACCGAGCGCACGCCCCGGGGCTTGATGTGATGACTGCCGATACGGCCCGAATGCATGATCTGCAGCACGATGGAGCCGCCGCGCGCATGCACGGCATCGGTCACGCGTCGCCAGCCGCGCACATGCTCGGCGGTCTCTATGCCGGGCTGGCGGCAGTAGGCCTGGCCCGTGACCTCGGGCCAGCTGCCTTCGGCCACGATCAGGCCAGCATCGCCGCGCTGGCCGTAATGCTCGGCCATGAGCTCGGTGGGCACGCCATCCTCGGCAGCACGGTTGCGCGTCATGGGTGCCATGACCACGCGGTTTTGCAAAGCAATCTTGCCCAGCTTGACGGGCGTGAAAAGAGTTTGACTCATGCGGACTCCTTAGCGCACACGCATGCGCGGGGGCGGTGTATCGCGGCGCATGGTCTTTAGAAACTGCTCCAGCGGCGCTGGTGCGGCCACCTGCGGCAGTTCGTCCTTGTCGGGGCGCTGGGCCCAGAATGCCTTCCAGCTCGGGAACAGATCATGGAAAGCGCCGTGGTAGGGTTCACGACCCGGCCAGCGCATCTTCATGTCGCCTATCGGCGGCTTGTTCAGGTCCGTGGCATACCAGTAGCAGGGCAGACGACGGCGGAAGAACCACTGGCCGTCGATGCGCTCGTAATCATCCCAGTACAGCATCTGCATGATGACCCACTCGGCGCCGCACTCATGCTCGTTCTTGGAATAGACCACGCCGGTGGCGTGATCCCGGTCCACGAACTCTATGATGTGCTGGCCCAGATGGTGGGAGGTGCCCGTGAACTGGTCACGCAGCGTGCTGTCCTGCCATGCCTTGAAGTGCTCGCGCCCCACGCGTTCCTTGCCCACGCGGATGTCGGGCGCAAACAGGTTGACATGGGCATCCATGTCGCGCATGTCCAGCGACAGGGAATACTTGCCTGCCAGCTGACGGATCGCATCCAGCGATTCCAGGCGGTCGATACGCTCTTCCAGCGTTTGTGGCCACTGATTCACGGGTTCACTCATCTCTTCAGACTCTTTCTTACAGCGCCGTCACCAGCACGGCGGAACGGCCGCCGTCCACGGGCAGTGCGGCGCCGGTCACATAGCTGGCCTCGTCGCTGGCCAGGAACAGGATGGCATTGGCAAGCTCTTCGGACTGGCCGACACGGCCCATGGGGATCAGTTTTTCGGTGTTCTTGCGCGAAGCCTCGTCGGCCAGCATGCCGGCCGTGGCCGGGGTTTCGACCACGGCAGGGATCACCACGTTCACGCGCACGCCGGCGGCTGCGCCTTCGGCCGCGGCCGCACGCGAGAAGTTGATCACGGCCGCCTTGGCCGCCGAGTAGCCCGACATATAGGGCGTGCCCAGCGTGCCGCAGATGGAGCTCAAGTTGACGATGGAGCCGCCCTTGGCCTTCATCAGCTTCAGCGCGGTGCGGGTGCCCCAGAACGTGCCGTCCACCGAGGTTGCGAAATTGGCCTGCCAGTCCTGGGTGGACATGGCTTCGATGCCGCCCCAGGTATAGGCCATGGCGTTGTTGACCAGAATGTCCAGGCCGCCATGATTCTTGGCGGTCTGCTCCAGAGCGCCGACGATCTGCGCTTCCTGGCCCACATCGGCGACCACGGCCTCGGCCTTGCCACCCGCGGCCTTGATCTTGGTCACCACCGCTTCCAGAGGTTCCTTGCGACGACCGCAGATCACCACCGTGGCACCCTCCTGGGCGAAACGCTCGGCCGTTGCGGCACCGATGCCGGAGCCACCACCGGTGACGAATGCCACCTTGCCTTCCAGACGCTTGCTCATGTTCGTACTCCTTACAGGAAGGCGCTGCCGCCGTTGACCGCCAGGTTCTGACCGGTCACAAAACCGCTGTCGTCGCTGGCCAGGAACACCGCCACCTTGGCAATGTCTTCGGGCTCGGCCATGCGGCCCATGGGCACGCCGGCGATGATGGCGTCGGCCCATTCCTGGGGAATGCCCTGCATCATGGGAGTGTTGGTGGGACCGGGAACCAGGGTGTTCACGCGGATCTTCTTGGGCGCCAGCTCCTTGGCCATGCCGCGGGTCAGGCCCATCAGCGCGGCCTTGGAGGCGCAGTAATGCGCCGGGCCGTCGCCGCTCACGGCCGATGTGCTGGAGATATTGACGATGGCTCCGCCCTTGGCCTCCTGCATCTGCTTGACGGCCGCACGGGCGCAGTAGAAGGCGCCATTCAGGTTCACGCCGATCACGCGCTCCCAGGTGGCGTCAGGGATATCGGCAAACTGGTCCACCGAGCCCACGCCGGCGTTGTTCACCAGCACGTCCACCGTACCCAGATCCCGCTTGATCTCGGCGAACAGCTTGTCGATGGCCGCACTGTCGGCCACATTGACCGAGCGCGCTAGATGCTTGCCATCCTTGCCTGCCAGAGTCTGCTTGGCGGCTTCCTCGTTCAGGTCCACCGCCACCACGGTTGCACCTTCGTCGGCGAAACGCTGGGCGATCGCGCGCCCCATGCCTTGGCCAGCCCCCGTGACCACGGCCACTTTTCCTGCTAAACGCATCAATGTCTCCTTGTTGGTTTGAAATCCAGCATGGAGACAGCGTAAGAAAAAACAACTGCCAGCCCATCGTCCAACAAGACTAAGTGTTCAGTCCCACAGTGAGATGGTGCGGATGAAGTCTAAAGCGACTTGGATCTTTTTCCCACGCCTCGCACATCGCA
>NZ_JBFYGN010000036.1:0-29433 GCF_041079535.1 Comamonas guangdongensis
GGCAGGGGAAGAAGGATTCGAACCTTCGCATGCCGGAATCAAAATCCGGTGCCTTAACCAGCTTGGCGACTCCCCTAGAAGGACAGGATTCTAATGCAGTTTTCCCGCGCCTCGAGCGAACTGCACCCAGACCGACGCAAACAAAAAAGCCCGCAGACGAGCCTAGCGGGCTTTTTGATGGGCGAGCTTGGCCATCTGACACCTGTCCTCGCGTACCAGAGAATGCGTTCAACTGAATCACCGCAGGCCTAAGCACAGCCCGCTTGATTCATGATCAATCTAAGGTGGACTGAGCGCCATCATGCAAATCAATCGCCGTCAACAGCTTATCGAAGCATGGCAAACATGCGCTCGCCATGTGCAGATCGGCAAGCCTGCAGGTAGCCGGCCACTGGCTCACCCGGAGAGGAATGAACAGTCGAAAGACCTGCCCCTGTGATCCGTCGGCAGACGCAAAAGACAGGTGGCGCAAGAACCAACACTCGCGGACCAGGCCCATGGGCCAGATCAGCAAAGCGCCATTTGCCCGCCTGAGCAGGCTATCAAGATGCTGGAACCGGTTCAACCGAGATAGGCGCCGCCGCACACGCCTGCCCGAAAGCAGATATCGATAGCCAAGGACGCACGGCCAGACAAGCAGAACGCATTCCCCCGGAGCTTTAGCGAGGCCAACAAGATGCGCGGCGAAACGCTCTGATACAGCATGCAACCAGCGCCCACTGCCAGAACCCAATAGCGGGCGTTGGACATTCACCGCGCCGCAGTGCTTATTGGCCGATCTTGCTGCTGACCGCGTTTTCCTGCTGGTTCAGCGCACGCTGTTCCTGCTTGGTAATGTGGCCGCCGTTCTGCGCCGCCATGTCTCGCTCTTCCCGGCGGATATTGCGGTCGTCGCGATGCAGTTGCGCCGCTTGCGCGTGCGACATCTCGCCTTCCTTCACTTCGTTGTGAATGCGGCGGTTCTGGTTCGCGAGACGCTGGTTCACCTCTTCGCGGCGCGGATGGTTTTTTTGCCACGGCGTTTCGGCGAAGGCGGTACCGGCCAGCACCGACATCAGCGTGGCGGCAATCGCAAGTTTGCGGGTGAGAGATCGCATGGTGTGTTCTCCTGTCGTTGCGCGGAGGAATTTCCGACGCTTGCTTCATAACTGATAGCGCGCGAGAGATGTTGACTGCCGATCTGTATTGTTTGTGAGCAATTATTACGCGAGTCACGGGGAAAGTGCGAACCAAAGCCGCGTTCGAGTCGGTGTGGCATTGGCAAGCTTCCGTACCAAGCGCATCCAAACCTGCACCGATCTGGAAAAGCTCCACGGCCTCGGAAATCTGCTCGAAGCAGTTACTGACAAAGACCTGCACGCAACCCTCTGACAAATCTTCGATGCCCACGCAGCAAAGCTGGATCAGACGTGAAGATCAATTTTCATGACGATCTGACCCATGGGTCTGAAACGGAACGGCTTTTTATGGGAAGCCCCCCGCAGGGCCTGGCTGCGCCGCTGATTCGGAGGTTGGCACCAAGTAGATGCCGCGGCGCGGCCCTTTGCAGAGGAATTCATTGGTGACGAATCCTCGCCCGTCACTATGACCGTGGAGGCTGATGGCCCAGCACTGCTGACGAGCCTAGAGGCCCGGACTTCGACGACGAAATCTCCTGGGAGCCCAACAGGATCAAGCTGACATCGCCGACGCCCAGCAAGCGATCAGCGCAGCTCACGCCAGCGCTGGCCCGACACTGAGCCAGCTGAACACTCACCTGGAAGCCATGGGCCTGAGCCACATCTCCGCCGGCAGCATTCCCTTCGCCAAGGAGCACTGCCGAGCAGATCGCTGCGGTGAATGCAGCCGGCCGCAAGGCCATCGCAAATTGGCAGACGAGATGCGGCCATCACAGCCTGACCAACTTGGCAGCCTCTTTGCAACCGTCACAGCCTGAACTCACCCGGCATACATGAGGGGTGAGCCTATGAAAAAAGGCCGTGCAGGAGCTTAAGAAAAAGCCTTGATCTTCTGCGGGGCGCGGATCAAAGCCAAATGATTACAGAACAATGAATTCTCTTGCACTCTTAACGAGTCCAAGCAGAGCCCATCATGTAAGGTCCATCCCCACCGGACCAATATTGCATATCACCTTGGCCTGACATGCTTGCGGAATCACGCGCCGGCATTGCACATCCTGCCAGTACACCGACAACTGCAGCAATTAGAAGTAGCGCTTTCATAGCAACTCCTTAAGTAAGTGGAGTCTCCCAGGCTATTCCTGTCGGCTTTGATTCATGTAAGTTGTTGTTGAATCATGCGCCCGACTACCCTATTCACTCGCTTTCCCGCTTTCAAGCAGGTATTTTTTTCTTTCGCAAAAATCTTATGCCACGCAACATCATCGCCCTAGGCCAAGTCGATGACGACCTGAAATTCGCCTGCATCACCTACGCACAGCTCGCAGATTGAATCAAGCCGGACCCACACAAGCACTGGCGCAATTGCACCACTTGTACAAAAAACATGGTAACGGTGGCGTGACCAGCCAGAAGCGCCGCTGAAGGGTTGCTCTCGCCCGCCATAGCCGCCCTGGAGGAAGAAGCTAGAGAGCCTGAGTAGCCTGCGCGCTTTGCGGAGCGGGAGGCCCAGCAGGCTTGCCGGCAACTGATCGATAGGCAAATTCAGCAGATAGACAATGAGACGCCTTGCCATGCCCCCTTGGCCGGAATCTCCGCTTTGCCCGTGCCATCGAGCACAACAACGGAATACAAGGGAAGCAGGGGTGAGCATGGATCGAAAAATATCGCCAAGCCAATCAAGGCGTCAGCGCCTGTCTTCAACTGAAGTGATTCTGAGCACTCTTAATATTGATCACTCCAAATAAGTCAACGGTGATCGTGGGAGAGAACCAGCGATATTTCCATGTATTCCAGCCATGAATATGATGAAATCCTCCCACGCAACTGACATTCTTTGCTATATTGCGGTGAAGATTTTTTATAATTTTTAACAAAACTATTTTTTAACTTGCGAAAAATTTTGTGAAAATTGAGTCTTCTATTTAAAAAATTTATATTACATTATTTATCGACGTTGCAATCTAGCCCTAAGTATTCGTTGAAATCAAACCAACACCAAATATACGAAATAAATGCCGCAGCACCGAGCATGGGGTAGAAATGGAGTTGATGTTTATCAGTCGCCAAATACTACTCGACACCAGGGTTTAATCGGCAGCACTTTTGCTCGCAGCATTTTCCCGCCTGAAGCTTGAGCGGAGATCCAGTGCAGGCACGGCTGAATCAGCAATGGGAAACTGCGGTTCACTTCTATGTCGCCGACCTCCAGGCTTGCCTAGATCGGTGAGCCGAATCACTGTGTTTCTCACGCCTTCATACGCCCGGACAGGAAGCCCCTGGCCAATTTGTAACAATCGACACCAGTTTCACACCTAAAATTGATTGAAATCAAGCAAGGATGCGCAATGGATTTCTTAGGCGACCAGGGAGATGAATTCAGGAAGATGAAGAGTCAGCTCCTGGCCCAGGAGGCGCTGCTGTTTGCAGCCATAGAGGTACTGGACGAGGAAAAGCTCAAAAAACTGCGCTCTCTATTTGAGTCGCATGCTGAAGTGGCCAAAACCTCGGTCCTGAACTCCATGGCGACCGATGAGCTGTACGAGAACCTGCTCGAGCACCTTGAGAGATACTCGAAAACCATAGGCAGCGATTCCTGAGACGCCCCAAAATGGACAAGCCCGCGTATGCTGCGGGCTTTTGTATCAATACCTCTGGACGGCGGCCGCTTCGAAATCATCCAGCCGACGCCAAGGCCGTCACTCCTCGGACGGTATGAAGAACAAATACTCTCCCGGGCCCATTTGTGGCGTAATCACATAGCCTTCGCAATGCTGGTCTTTGCATTTCACCACCACGGCCCGCGGCCAGATGGTGGCTGCGGTCGGGTAGCCCGGCAGGTATTGAGGCACATGCCATACGCCATAGTCCCCCACGGGTTGTGCTTGTTCCTCGCCTTGAGCGCCTTGCTGGCCACTGCCCAAGAGCTGGCGCTGAATGCTCAGCGGCGTGTTGGTGACAGCCGATGCGGCCCAGACAGGAGCGCAGCCGACGACGGTTGCCAGAAGAACCAATGCTCTGTACATAACAGCCTCCTAGACTCCTATCGCAGCCGTCAATTGGGATACAGGCTTGTCGATTGTGGAGCATCAACAACCGAAGTCGTGGCAGCGGCTTTCTGACCCGAGGACGTCTGTGCATCTGGAGGTGTGTAACTGCCTTCCGCAGATGCGTCAGGCCCGTAGTTGTTGCGGCGCTCTTCTGCCGACATGGATTGCGGGCATTTCGTGCCCGTGATCTCCAGAGCCACACGCGCTGCCGGATCCATACAGTCCATGGCCAGCGATGCGGCTTTCATGCCTTTGTTCCAGAGTTCGCGGCTCATTTTCAGACGCTTGCAGTGATCATCGGTCCAGGTCGTACCAAAGCTTACGCCGAAGCCCGGGCCATTGGCACTGCCACTGCTGCTGCCCATGCAGGTATCGTTGCTGGTCGTGAGGTTGGGTCCGTTGACACTGGGCACGTTTTTTATCGTGTAAGACCCGGCGTACTCAACGATGTTTCTCGAGGTACCGCTGCTCACATTGTTGATGGTCTGCGTGCCAGTGCTATTCGTTGTGACCGTCTGGTTCGACTGGCTGTTGATCGACTGGGTGGATTGGGTCTCGGGCGGAGTGACAAAGGTCACCGATTGCTGATTGCCAACCGCAGAAGTGTTCGCGGAACTCTGGGAGTTGCTATCGGCCGATTGCGCAAAACTGCTTAAAGAGACGACTAGCCCCAGCAAACCTAGTAACGCTTTCATAGTGACCTCCTTGGCCCAGACTCCTCATGCGAGGAGCCTGGGGCAAACACGGCTGCGATGGAAACCGCTCAATGTGCGTTGGCGATCGAGCCCGCAATGGCAGAACCCGAGGTGCCGCCGCCATTGGAGAAGCCGCCAGCGTTACCCACGGCACCGGCATTCAGCATCACGCTGCCGCCGACCGAGCCGGCCCCGGATGTCGTGTGAGTCCACTCTCCGGCAGGCCCATCAACGGCGGCCGAAGTTGCGCCATAGGAGGCTGTCGTACCGGCCACGTTATTCACAATGGCGGCACCACCGCCAGGGCCGGCCCAGGTGCCTGCGGCGTCGGCGGTATGCGACTGCGCACCACCGTAAGCAGCACCGTTCACATTGGCACCGCCAGGTGCGCTGGCGTTGTAGCCTGCGACAGCGCCGGAGCCCGCATTGGCGTTGGTGGCGGCGCCACCCGCGGCCATGCCGTTACCGCTGGTCACGGCGATGCTGGTCACATGCCCTGTGGTCGTGGCACTGCCGCCGACGACGGCTGCACCTCCGGCCACCGGTCCCACATTGCCGCCTCCGCCCGCTGCATTTGCAGTGGCGTTGGCGGTCGATGTCGCGCTATTTAGGCTCAATGCGCTTCCATTACCCGCACTGCTGGCAGTCGACAACGTAGCCGAAGAGGCATTGGATGTCGTGTTCGTTGCGGCAATGCTTGAACTGCTTACCGCCGCAGATGCGACACCAGCCAATGCAATAACCGCCATAGCAATCAGAGATTTTTTCATGATCGTCCTTTTGAACAGCCAATTCCCAGAAAACTGAGAAAGTTGAGGCGACGGACCACCGCTTGTATCCGCAAGGGTCCAGCTTTAACCGTCCACAATTCCTAGGGGTCTTCAATTCCAGCTAAAAACTGCTTTCGGTCAGTGTCAGTTTCGGTAGACGGGAAAGAATCAGGAATACCTAGATCAGAGAGGCTTTTTCAAGGATATTTTTCAACATAAAAAAACCGTCAGAACTCGCAATTAACCTGAGTCTGGCGCTATGCAGTTTGCAATCTCCAGCGCTTCAACTATTGAAGTTTAAGAATGTAAGCTTGTTATCTTTAAGAAAAGAATTATATTTTCTTACAGAATATTTACTCAAGATTCAAATTGATCAATAAATCAAACCAGATTTCCAATAATTTCCATTTGTTATTAAAAATTCGATAGCAAATACCATTTATTTCAGTTAAATTTTGTAATTACGGTAAAAATAAAACCAATTTAACAAAATTTATGGCTTTTTCATTGCCATAGATTTAGCTTTATCACACTCAGGGAAATAGTTATCTTTGGCCGCATGGGGTGCAACATGACCGCAGCTCAAACGTCTTTCCACTCCTTACCTGGCTCGGACAGCGTCGAGCCTGCGTCTGCGGTCACTGCGCGCATGTGGCCCATGCATATGGTGGGTCAGCAGGGCCAGCCCGTGCGGGTGTTCCTTGCCGACGATGACTGCCACATCAGAAGGGTGATTGCACAGGACCTGATGAGCGATGTACGGACCTTGCTGGTTGGCCAGGCCGGCAGTCTGCGCGAAGCCCGCAAAAACATCTGCTTGCAGGAATTCGATGTGCTGATGGTCGACCTGAACCTCGGCGATGGAGAAGGCATGGAGTTGCTGGACCTCGTCCGCGAGACCCTGCCTCAGGTCTTGAGCATCGTGGTGTCCGTCACCGAAAGAGACGACAAGGTCTTTCAGGCCTTTGACAAAGGCGCGGTCGGTTATCTGCTGAAGAACTCCTGGTTTGGCGATTATTCTCAAGCCGTCTTGCAGGTTGCCAACGGTGGAGCATCCATTACGCCATCTCTCGCCAAAAAAATGCTGTCCAGGCTGGACAAAACCTATGCCACCTACGAGAAATCGGCCCCTTGCCAGCAGGATGAGAAATTATCCGAAAGAGAAGTGGAAATTTTGAAACTCATTGCCTGCGGGTACAACTCACCCGAAATTGCATCCCATTTAAAAATAAGCACGCTGACAGTAGCCACACACGTAAAGAATATTTACCGAAAATTGCAAGCTCATACTAGGGCTCATGCGGTCAGAGCTGCAACATTGCGCGGAATTTTATGAAAATGGCCAAAAATTCATCGAAGCGAATGATGCGATCGGACTGGAAACCGGGGCAGATATGGAATCAATTCGCAGCCTATACTGGCGGATATTGGTAAATATCACTCAGGTGGCAGTCATATTATCCTGGTGCTTTGTCGTCACCTGGCGCGACAAGACCTGGTTTGTGGCGCTCAGCCTGCTCTCGGCGCTTGGCGCCCTGCTGATGTGCGTGCGGTGTTTCCCGAGAATTTGCCGCTCCATACAGTCCCGCCTGGGTCTCGGCATCCGCCCCTCCAAAAAAGTCCAGGAAGAGAGAGATCGCATTGCCTCCGACCTGCACGACACCCTGGGCAGCCAGTTGGTGCAGGCTCTGACCTTGATGGAGGCGCAGCAGTCGACCGAAGGCAATCCCGCCAAGGCGGTGCTCGAGCAGTCGCTGCTGGATCTGCGCCTGATTGTGGACTCCATGGACGGCCAGGACGAGAGCCTGGCGATGCGCATGGCCAGGCTGCGGCACAGGCTGGAGCCGGTGCTGCAGCGCAAGGGACTGGTGCTGCACTGGCTGCTGAGCGACCCCGAGCTTGGCGTCGGGCGCCGTACCGAGCACTTGCTGCCAAGAGGGCGAGTCGCGCATCAGCTCCTGGCCGTGGTGCAGGAAAGCATCAGCAATGCCATCGAACATGCGCATGCGACCGAAGTCTGGGTCACCCTCGAGCCCTACGAGAAGAACGACCCCCAGCGCTTTGACTGGGATTGGTATCTGCATATCGAGGACAACGGCAAGGGTTTCAATCTGCGCAGCGTGCTGACCGATGTATCCAGCTCCGGACATGGGGTGCTCAATATGTTTCAGCGCATGAAGGATATAGGCGGAGATCTGTACATCCACCCCCGGCAAGGCGGCGGCACCCAGGTGCTGGCACGCTGGCGCGCCTAGGCAGTCGGCCACGAAGCAAGCTTTCGGTCCTGGCTCGGGTTGGGACGGCTTGCGGCATGGGTTAATCACCAGAGCCGGCCCGTCCGGGAAGGTGGGAAAATAAGCGCCTACGAATAGATTGATGGATGTGCCATGATCGACACAGAGACAACATCACAGACTGCCTGCCGACATGCCTAACAAAGGCTCTCTCCCCTCCTCCCCCGCCCCTATAAAAGCCCTGTCCGGCATCGACCTGGATTCCAAGCAGGCCTGCGCGACCGCAAACACCTTCACGCTTGCACCCACGACAGAGGCCTTGCCCGAACGTCCCAGACGCACGCCGCGCGGCCCCAGCCCCCAGAAGACCGAGGCCACGCGCCGCACCATCGTGGCTGCGGCATTCGAGGAATTCCTGGAACATGGCTATGCACGCGGCACCACGGCATCGGTGGCGCAGCGCGCAGGCCTGTCCAAGGTCACGCTGTTTCGCTATTTCGATAGCAAGGAAGCCCTGTTTGAGGCGGTGATCCAGACACATATAGCCTCAGCCGCTGTGGCCTTGCAGTCCAGCCCCATGCACGACCATGAATCCGTGGGCGAATACCTGCTGCGAACGGTCGGTGCAGCAGCCGAGGTCATTGACAGCAGCGGCCGCTCCGCCACAGCACGTCTGGTCGTTGCGGAAGGTCTGGAGTTTCCGCTGCTGGCACAGATGTATCGCCGCTACGTGCATGGAGCCTTGCTGGAGCATTTCACCCGACTCGCCCAGCTGGCCGCCAGACGCGGCGAGCTCAAGGCGCCCGAGCTGGTGCAGCACCCGGAGTTGCTGCTCGCCCCGCTCTGGCTGGCCATGATGAACAATACCGTCATCCACCCCGAAGTACCGATGAACGCCGGAACCCTGTTTCGGCTGCAGGTAGCTCTGCTGTTCAAGATGTCCTAGCCCGGCATCTCCCGTCAGACACAAATAGCGTGTAACCGTCTATTGATACAGCGCTTTGCGCTATCAAAACAAAAGCCGCAGCCTTTGGAGCTGCGGCTTTTGCCTGGGACTATGCAAATCAGCCTTGCTGCGCGGCCTCCTCGCCGCCCAGGGCCTTCCACAGGGTCACGCGGTTCAGCTGCTCGGACAGGCGCAGGGCTATCAAGGTCTGCTGCGCCGTATACAGGCTGCGCTGCGCATCGAGCACCGTCAGATAGTTGTCCACGCCGGCCTTGAAGCGGGCGTTGGACAGATCGAAGGCTTTTTGCGTATGCGTGACCATGCTGATCTGCGCGGACAGGCGCTCGTCCCACTGGGCACGATCGGCCAGCACATCCGCGACCTCCTTGAAGGCCGTCTGCACGGCCTTCTCGTACTGGCTCACGGCAATGCGCTGATTGCTCTCGGCCACCTGCACCCCGGCGCGATTGCGGCCCGCATCGAAAATGGGCAGCCTGACCAGCGGGATAAAGCTCCAGGTGCCGTTGTTGTTGCCGAACAGGCGGTCCAGCTCGGTACTGCCCGAGCCCACGCTGCCCGTGAGCGTGATGCTGGGGAACAGAGCGGCGCGGGCCGCGCCGATATTCGCATTCATGGCTTGCAGATTGCGCTCCGCCGCCTGCACATCGGGACGCTTGAGCAGCACCGTAGACGGCAGCGGCACGGACACGGCCCTGAGCGCCGTGGTTTCGGCGGCCCCCATCAAGGTCTGTTCCGTGGGCAGCAGCTGCGCGGGCACCGGCCCGCCGACCAGCAGCTGCAGCGCATTGCGGTCGCGGTCCACCTGGGAGGTATAGCTGGCCACGTCGCCGCGCGCGGTATCCACCGTGGTCTGGTTCTGAGCCAGCACCAGCGCCGAGGTCGCGCCCAGTTCGAACATGCGGCGCGTCAGCTCGAAGGCCTTGATGCGGCCGTCCAGCGTGTCCCTGGCCAGTTGCAGATGGGCCTGGTCGGCGGCCAGCGTCAGCCAGGCGTTCGCGATGTCGGCGACCAGGCCGATCTGCACATTGCGCCGGTTGTCCTGGCTCTGCAGAAACTGCTGCAGCGCCGCTTCGCTGAGGTTGCGGATGCGGCCCCAGAGGTCCAGCTCGTAGCTGGCAAAGCCCAGCTGAGCCGTGTATTGCGAGCTGATGTTGGCGCGGCCGGCCGTGGTCAGATCGCCCGCCGTGCGCGAGCGATTGCCCTGGGCCTGAGCCGTGATGCCCGGCAGCAGGTCGGCACGCGTGATGCCGTACTGGGCGCGTGCCTTCTCGATGTTCTCGACGGCCACGCGCAGGTCGCGGTTATAGGTCAGGGCCAGGGCCACCACTTCGCGCAGCTTTGAGGACTGCAGCCATTGCAGGGCCTGGGCCTGCTGCAGCGCCTCGGCGCTGGCCGGCAGCGGTGCGGCCTCGCCGGACAGGGTATCGGGCACGGGCAGAGCCGGCGTCTTGTAGACCGGCGCCAGATTGCAGCCGGCCAGCAGCGCGGCGGCGCAGGCCGCTGCCAGGACCGGGTTTTTCATCATCGGGCGCTTCATGCCAGGCTCTCCTTGTTGACGGCAGGCACATCGTCATGACGTGTGCGGCTCTTGAACCAGCTGCGCACCAGCAGGAAGAACACCGGCACCAGGAAGATGCCCAGCACGGTCGACGCCACCATGCCACCCAGCACCGCCGTGCCGATGGCATTGCGCCCGCCGGCACCGGCACCGGTGCCGATGGCCAGGGGAATCACGCCAAAGCCGAAGGCCAGGGAGGTCATCAGAATCGGGCGCAGACGCAGGCGCACGGCGGCCACCGTGGCGTCGAACACGCTCTTGCCCTGCTCCTGCAGCTGCACCGCAAACTCCACGATCAGGATGGCGTTCTTGGACGCCAGGCCCACCGTGGTCAGCAGACCGACCTGGAAGTACACATCATTGGTCAGCCCGCGCGCATAGGTGGCCAGCAAGGCCCCGACCACGCCCAGGGGCACGGCCAGCATCACCGACACCGGCACGGTCCAGCTCTCGTAAAGCGCGGCCAGGCACAGGAACACGAACAGGATGGAGATCGCATACAGCATGGGGGCCTGGGCTCCCGACTGGCGCTCCTGCAGCGAGGCGCCGGTCCACTCATAGCCAATGCCCTGGGGCAGCTGCTTGAGGATGTCCTCCACCGCAGCCATGGCCGCGCCCGAGCTCACGCCCGGAGCCGCGCTGCCGATGAACTCATAGGACGGCGCACCGTTGTAGCGCACCAGCTGGGGCGAGCCATAGGCCCAGTAGCTGCTGGAGAAGGCGCCGAACGGCACCATCTCGCTCTTCTGGTTGCGCACCGTCCACTTGGCGATGTCCTGCGGCAGCATGCGGTGCGGCGCATCGCCCTGAATGTAGACCCGCTTGACCCGGCCGTTGTTCAGAAAGTCGTTGACATAGGTACCGCCCATGGCGCTGGAGAGCACGCTGTTGATGTCGGTATACGACAGGCTCAGGGCCGCGGCCTTGCGGTCGTCGATATCCAGCCGCAGCTCCGTCGCGTCCTCCAGATTGGTGCTGCGCACGGCGGTCAGCTCGGGGCGCTTGCGCGCAGCTTCCTCGACCTGCTTGCTCGCCGCCAGCAGGGCCTGGTGCCCCATGCCGTTGACATCCTTGAGCATGAAATTGAAGCCGGCATTCGCGCCCAGGCCACGCACGGCGGGCGGGTTCATCACGAACACGCGGGCATCGCGGATCGAAGCCAGGTCCTTGGTCGCACGGTGGGCCACGGCAGCCGAGGACTGCGAGGCCAGCGGACGCTCGGCCCAGGGCTTGAGGCGCACAAAGCCGCGCGCCGAGCTCTGGTCGCCATTGAGGCCGGAAACCTGGTTGAAGCTGATGACCTCGGGCTGCTTGACCAGGTAGTCGCGCACCTGGTCCAGCACGTCCTGCAGCCGCGCATCCGAGGCTCCGGAGGGCAGATTCACGCTCACATACACAAAGCCCTGGTCCTCGTCGGGCAGAAACGAGGTGGGCAGGCGCGCCATCAGCAGCCATACGGCGCCGCAGATGGCCACAAAGATCAGCATCATGCGCTTGGCACGGCGCAGGATAAAGCCGACCGAGCCCTGGTAACGCGCCGCGGTCGCATCGAAGCTGTGGTTGAACCAGTTGAAGAAGCGGTCGTTCAGCCCCAGCAGGCCGCCGCGCACCGGGCGCTCATGCCCCTCGCCACCATGTTCGGGGGCCTTGAGGATCGTCGCGCACAGCGCGGGGGTCAAGGTCAGAGCCACAAACACCGACAGCGCCATGGCGGCCACGATGGTGATGGAGAACTGGCGATAGATGACCCCGGTGGAGCCGCCGAAAAACGCCATGGGCACGAACACGGCGGACAGCGTCACACCGATGCCCACCAGCGCCGAGGTGATTTCCTTCATGGACTGGCGGGTCGCCTCCTTGGGCGACTTGCCGGTCTCATGCATCACGCGCTCGACGTTCTCCACCACCACGATCGCATCGTCCACCAGCAGGCCGATGGCCAGCACCATGCCGAACATGGTCAGCGTGTTGATGGAATAGCCCGCGGCCGCCAGCACGCCGAAGGTGCCCAGCAGCACCACGGGCACGGCAATGGCGGGAATCAGCGTGGCGCGGAAGTTCTGCAGGAAGATGAACATCACGATCACCACCAGCACCATGGCCTCACCCAGAGCGCTGACCACCTCGTGGATCGAGGCGCGCACAAAAGGCGTGGAGTCCGAGCTCACGAAATAGTCGATCTTGTTGGGGAAATACGGCTTGAGCTCGGCCAGCTTGGCGGCCACGGCATCGGCCACCTTCATGGCATTCGCGCCGTCGGCCAGGATCACGCCCATGCCCGCGCCGGGCATGCCGTTGAGCTTGGCCTGCACGGTGAGCAGGTCGGCCGCCAGTTCCACGCGCGCCACATCGCCCATGGTGACCACCGAGCCATCGGTGGCCGACTTGAGCACGATGGAGCGGAACTCCTCGGGCGTCTGCAGCTTGGTGCGCGCCGTGATGGTGGCATTGAGCTGCTGGTTCTTGACGGCCGGCAGCGCGCCCAGCTGTCCCGCCGAAACCTGGGCATTCTGCGAGTTGAGCGCATTGACCAGATCGGACGGCATCAGCGCGTATTTCTCCATCTTGGCCGGGTCCATCCAGATGCGCATCGCATAGGGCGAGCCGAAGACGTTGATGTCGCCCACGCCTTCCAGCCGGCCGATCACGTCCACCAGATTGCTGTTGAGGTAGTCGCCTATGGCCACATCGGTGACCTCGGGGTCCAGCGAATAAAAGCTGTAGGTGACGAGGAAATCCTGGCCGCCCTTGTTCACGAACACGCCCCGGCTTTTCACGGCATCGGGCAGGCGGTTCATGGCGGCCTGCAGCTTGTTTTGCACCTGGACCTGGGCCACGTCGATGTTCGTGCCCGGAGCAAAGGTCAGCGTGGTGCGGGAGCGGCCCGAGGCATCGCTGGTCGAGCTCATGTAGAGCATGTTGTCGATGCCCTTGATCTGCTGCTCGATGATCTGCGTGACCGAGTTTTCCACGGTCTCGGCCGAGGCCCCGGTGTACTGGGAGGAAATCGTCACCCGCGGCGGCGCGATGTCGGGATACTGCTCCAGCGGCAGGGTCGAGATCGACAGCGCCCCCGCCAGCATGATGACGATGGCGATGACCCAGGCAAAGATGGGCCGGTTGATGAAGAACTGAGCCATGTGCGTCGCCCCGCCTTACTTCGCAGCCGGCGCATCGGCCGCGGCCTGCACGGGCGGCTCGCCGCGCACGCTCTTGCGCTCGGCCCTGGCCTTCAGGTCCACTTCCACGGCCTTGACCTTGTCGCCGGGCTTGATCCGCTGGAAGCCATCGACCATCACGCGCTCACCGGACTTCAGGCCCGACTTGAGCAGCCAGAACGCGCCCACGGCACGGTCCAGTTCCACCTGGCGCTTTTCCGCGACTTCGCCCTCCTTGACCACCATCACATTCGGGTTGCCGGCCAGGTCGCGCGTCACGCTTTGCTGGGGCACCAGCAGCGCATCGGGCGCCAGTGCCGTGGGCAGCTTGGCCTGCACATACATGCCGGGCATGAGCAGGCCGTCGGGGTTGGGCACCTGGGCGCGCAGCGTCAGCGTGCCCGTGGTGTCGTTGACGATCACGCCCGCAAACTCCAGCCGGCCCTGCTGCGGGTATTCGCTGCCGTCGTCGAGCACGATGCGCACCGGCACCTTGTTGCCTTCCACCTTCTGCAGGCGTCCCGAGTCCAGGTCGCGCTTGAGCTGCATCAGGTCCGAGCTGGACTGGGTGAAGTCCACATAGATGGGGTCCAGCTGCACGATGGTGGTCAGCGCATTGGTCTGGTTGGCCGTCACCAGCGCGCCCGAAGTCACCGTAGACAGGGCAATGCGTCCGCCTATGGGCGCTTCGATGCGCGCGTACTTGAGATTGATGCGCGCCGTCTCCAGATTGGCCTTGGCCACGGCCACATCGGACTGGGCCTGGGCCGCGGCCGCCTGGCTTTCGTCAAACGCCTGCTTGCTGATGGCGTCGATCTGGACCAGCTCCGCATTGCGGCGGGCCGTGGCCGCCTGCGTACGCTGGCTGGCTTCGGCCTTGGCCACGGCGGCGGCGGCGCTGGCTTCGGCGGCCTTCAGCGGCGCGGCGTCGATCTGGTAGAGCTGCTGGCCCTGTTTGACCTGGGTGCCTTCGGTAAACAAGCGCTTCTGGATGATGCCCGAAACCTGGGGCCTGACCTCCGCGGTCAGAAAAGCCCGTGTGCGGCCCGGCAGGCTCACATCCAGCTGCTGGTGCTGGGCCTGCAGTGTCACCACGCCCACCTGCGGCTCGGCCTTGGGCGCGGCCTTTGGATCGGCCTCGGACTTGGAGCAGCCGGCCAGGGCCGCGGCCACCAGCACGCCCGCCAGCGCCAGAGTCCAGCGCGGCACGGCCGTCGACTGCGGGCTGGCGCTGGGCGGATAAGAAAAATGCGCCTTTCGGCGCGGGCTCAGCGAAGCGGGCAGATCGATCTTCATATGTTGGAACAAGATGAAACTAAGTAACTCGTCAATATTTTGCAACCGCAATATTTCCCAAATGTAAAGCAGCCATGCGCGCAACAACATGCCGGCAAGGCCGTACAGGGAATGCCCCCGGGTTCGCTGCGCCCTGCTCCCCCGGTTTGACTGTAGCCAGGGCCGGGCTGCTCTTCCTACTCATGGAGGACTAGATGCCGGCCCCGGCAAGCTCTGCCTTTGATAGCACCCAGCGCTTGAAGCGCAGGCGCCACACCCGGATTTGGCGCTTAGTCTCGCGAATGTTCGGCCGGCGACCGGCGCACGCGCAAGCTGCTGAACAGGCCGGCCAGCGCCGCAAAGCCGCCCGCAATCGACAGGGCCAGTACTTCGGCATGTCCGCCATGCCCACCGGAGACTGCAAAAATAGTGCCCAGTATCACCGCGCCCAGGGTCTGGCCCGTCATGCGCGCCGAGCTCAACATGCCTCCGGCCGCACCGCTGCGCGCCAGCGGAGCCGAGGTGACGATGGTGTGGTTGTTGGGCGACTGGTAGAGAGCGAATCCGCTGCCGGCCAGCAGCATGCGCCAGACCATGTCCCAGTGGGCCACATCCGCGGGCATGGCCGCCAGCAGCCATAGCCCGCAGGCGAACATGGCCATGCCTATGCCGCCCAGCAGGCCGTCGGGATAGCGGCCTATGAGCCGGCCCGCTATCGGGGCCGTGAGCATGGTGGCCAGCGGCCAGGCCGTGATCAGCATGCCGGCCTCCATGGGCGAGAGGCCGCGCGCCTCCAGCAGCAGAAAAGGCAGGGCCAGATAGGAGAGCATCTGCGCGCAGAAGGCCGATACCGAGCCGCACATGGACAGCGCAAACACGGGAATGCGCAGCAGGTCCACCGGGAACAGCGGCGCCGCCTTGTGCCACTGGCGGCGCAGATAGACAAAGCCCACCACCACGCCCGCGCCCAGCAGCCACCAGCCCGAAGGCAGAGAGCTGCTGCTCCCCTCAGGCCGGCCCAGGTGCACGCCCAGCTGCTCGCCGCCCAGGAACAGCAGCGTGAACATCAGGATATTGAGCAGCACATCCAGCGGCGCAATGGGCTCGCGGCTCGCGCTGGCGGCGGGATTGGTCGGCAGCGAGCGGCGGCCCAGCCACAGCGTGTACAGGCCCAGGGGCACGTTGATGGCGAACAGCCAGGGCCAGTCGGCCACCGACAGAATGGCCGCCGCCACCGAAGGCCCGGCCATGGATGAGGTCGCCACCACCAGCGAATTGATGGCCATGCCACGGCCCAGCATGGAGCGCGGATAGGTCAGGCGCACCAGGGCCGCATTCACGCTCATCACCCCCGAAGCACCAATCCCCTGGAACACGCGCGCCGCGATCAGCGTCGCCAGCGAATCGGCCAGCATGGCGCCCACGGACGCCAGCACGAACACGGCCATGCCCACCATATAGATGCGGCGATAGCCCAGGCGCTCGCCCAGCGCCGCCAGCGGCAGCAGCAGCACCAGCCCCGCCAGTTGATAGGCGTTCACCACCCATAGCGTGTGCGCGGAGCTGGCCTGCAGCTCGCGCGCGATCGCTGGCAGGGCCAGGTTGACGATGCTGCTGTCCAGCACCGACAGCGTGAGTCCCAGAATGATGACCAGCATGGCCTGGCCGCGCGCACCGGCGGGCAGTCCGTCGACGGACGGGCTCTGCGTTTTACCGGTCTCATGCATGCTTGGCTCCATGCCGGCCGCTCAGGGTCAGCCAGGTCAGGGCTACGCCCACCAGGGCGCCGGTGGCCATGCCCACCACCATGGGCAGGGGCTTGCCGCTGGAAAAATGACCCACGATCTGCATGGCGGCCGCGCCAGCCAGCATCTGCAGCGTGCCCAGCAGGGCCGATGCCGTGCCGGCGATCTCGCCGTGCGCCTCCAGCGCCAGCACCGAGGTCGTGGGAATCACCAGGCCCATCAGGGCGCTGGCCAGGAAGTACAGAGCGATGAGCACGGACAGCTTCTCGCCGCCCAGCAGGTAATAGGCCAGCAAGGAGGCCATGACCACGCCCGAGCCCGAGGCTGCCGCCTTGACCACGTTCACCAGCCCGAAGCGCTGGCCCAGCCGGCCCGTGAACTGGGCCGAGCCTATGAAGGCGATGGAGTTCAGCGCGAATGCCATGCTGTACTGGGTAGCCGACAGGCCGTAGTAATCGATGAGCACAAAGGGCGAGCCGGCCAGATAGACGAAAAAGCCGGCCATGGCGCAGCCGCCGATGAAGACCAGCCCCAGATAGTGCCAGTCGCCAAGCAGACGCAGATAGGCCTTGAGCGCGCCGCCCAGGCTGCTGTCCAGCCGCGCCTCGGCGCCGCGGGTTTCCTCCACGCCGCGCCAGGTGGCGATCAGGCCCAGCACGGCGGCCACGGCCACCACCCAGAACACGCCGCGCCAGCCGGCCACGGCAATCACGCCGCTGCCGGCCAGGGGCGCCAGAATGGGCGAGACGCTGAACACCAGCATCAGCAGCGACATCATGCGCGCCGCTGCATGGCCGGTGTGCAGGTCGCGCACCACGGCGCGCGGCACGGCCATGCAGGCGGCGGCGCCCAGGCCCTGCACCAGGCGGAAAGCCACCAGGGTCTCGATGCTGGGAGCCAGCGCGCAGCCCACGCTGGCCAGCGCAAACACCGTCAGGCCGAAGTACAGCGGCGGCTTGCGGCCCACCATGTCCGAGACCGGACCGTACAGCAGCTGGCCGACGCCTATGGAGAGAAAGAAAGTGGTCAGGCTGGCTTGCACGGCGCCGACCTGGGCACCCAGGCTGCTGCCGATCTGGGGCAGCGCGGGCAGATACATATCGATGGCGAAAGGGCCGATGGCCGACAACAGGCCCAGGATCAAGACCAGACGCAGGGAAACAGAAGCTTGCATAGAAGCACGATTGTCATGGTAACTGGATTTTCGTGCTGAGCGGGCACCGCTTTTGTCCGTACAAAACGGCCGTGCAGGTCCCGCCAACAGAGCCGCCATCCCCGCCGTCATCGCGGCAACAAAAGCCCGGCATGGGCGCACAATCGCTGTTCACACTTCAGTCCGACACCGTTGTGAGCAAGACTATCCACGCCCCGCACCGCAAATTCCCCCCCCTGCTGCTGACGGCCCTGCTGGCCGGTCCGGCTCTGGCGCAAAGCCCGGCGCCCGCGGCGCCTTTCCAGCTCTCGCCCGACGGCCAGATGGTGATAGATACCCGCGCCAAGCTGGCCTGGCCGCGCTGTGCCGAAGGCATGGGCTGGAGCGGAAAAAGCTGCACCGGGGCCGCCGAAACCTTTACCTACAAGCAGGCTCAGGCCTATGCCGCCGAACGCGGCAAGGCCGACGGCCAGCCCTGGCGGCTGCCGCGCGTGAACGAGCTCAAGCGCCTGCTGGACCGCAACAGCAAGGGACTGAATCCCGAGCTCTTTCCCAATGCGCCGCGCGACTGGCACTGGACGGGCACGGCCGCCGTCAACTCGCAGCGCCTGAACAACTACAACTACAGCCAGGTGAACCGCTCCAGCGACCTCTCCAGCCTGTCTGCCCAGCAGGCCTGGGCCGTGAATACCGAAACGCTGCAGGCCACACCCGACATGGGCAAGGGCAACGCGCTGCTGCTGCGCCTGGTGCGCCCGGCCTCGGCGCAGGAACTGGGCCAGGCCCAATAAACCCGGGCCGCCATGGCCCGGTCCGATTTCAGCCCGCGCGCAGCGCGGCCTTGAGGCTGACGCCCAGTTCGGGCTTGTGGGCAAACGGATCCGTAGGGTTGCGTCCCTGCACCACATCCTCCATGCGCACCTGCACCGAGCCCAGCGCCTGCGGATGGCTGTAGATATAGAACTGGCCGGAAGCCATGGCATCGAACACCTTCTGCGCCACCTCGGCGGCCGTGACCTTGCCCGCCCCCACGGCCTTGTCGTTCATGGCCTGGCCTATTTTCTGGCTCGCGGTCAGCGGTGCCGAAACCAGATCGGCAGGGCGATTGCGCTCGCTGTTGTTAATGCCCGTGGGCACGAAGAACGGGCAAAGCAGGCTGGCGCTGACCTGGTCGGAGACCAGGGCCAGATCCTGGTACAGGGTCTCGGTCAGCGACACCACCGCATGCTTGCTGACGTTGTAGATGCCCATATTGGGCGGCGCCAGCAGACCCGCCATGCTGGCGGTGTTGACGATATGGCCCTCGTAGTCGGGGTCGGCCTTGGCGGCCTCCAGCATCATGGGGGCGAACAGGCGCACACCATGGATCACGCCCCAGACGTTGACGCCCAGCACCCATTGCCAGTCGGCCACGGAGTTTTCCCAGATCAGGCCGCCCGCGCCCACTCCCGCGTTGTTGAACACAAAGTGCGGTGCGCCGAAAGTCGCCTTGACCTCGGCCGCGAGCCGCTCCATCTGCACCGCATCCGACACATCGACCTTGCGCGCCAGCACCTTGGCGCCTGCGGCCTTGAGTTCGGCCTCGGCCTTGTCCAGCGCTTCCTGCTGCACATCGACCAGCACCAGATTCATGCCTTTGGCCGCACCGATGCGCGCGCACTCCAGGCCAAAGCCCGAGCCCGCGCCCGTCAAAACCGCTGTCTTTCCCTTGAAATTCGTGATCATCCATGTCTCCGGGTATTTTTCTGAGAATCAATCCTGATGCAGCAAGTGGATGCAGCCCAGGCCAGAAACATCGAGCAAGGGCCGCCCCGCAGCGAGGATGTTGTCCCCCTTCCCTAACGCGCAGCGTAGAGAAAGGGGGAAGGCGCAAAGCGCCTCAGGGGGTTAAACCAGTTTCACCAGCTGCTTGCCGAAGTTCTTGCCTTTGAGCAGGCCCAGGAATGCGGCCGGGGCCGACGCCAGACCTTGAGAAATCGTCTCGCGCGGCTTGAGCTTGCCGGCGGCGACCAGGCCGCCAAGCTCGGTCAGCGCCTCGCCCCAGACCTCCATATGCTCGCTGACGATGAAGCCCTCGAGCTTGATGCGGTTGACCAGCAGCAGCGCCGGATTGGCCAGCGGCAGCGGCTGACCATCGTAGCCCGCGATCATGCCGCACAGGGCCACGCGCGCAAAAGCATTGGTGCGCAGCAGCACGGCATCGAAGATATAGCCGCCCACGTTTTCGAAATAGCCGTCGATGCCGTTCGGGCAGGCATCCTTGAGCGCCTTGGCCATGGTCTTCACATCGGGGTGCTCGCGGTAGTCTATGCAGGCGTCAAAGCCCAGCTCCTCCACGGCATAGCGGCATTTATCGGGGCCACCCGCAACCCCCACCACGCGGCAGCCGCGTGCCTTGGCCAGGGCCGCAAACGCGCTGCCCACGGCGCCCGTGGCGGCACTCACCACCAGGGTTTCGCCGGCCTTGGGATTGATGATCTTCACCAGGCCGTACCAGGCCGTCACGCCCGGCATGCCCACGGCTCCCAGGTAATAGGACAGCGGCACATGGCTGGTGTCGACCCGACGCAGCGCGCCCGGAACATTGCCGTCGACGATGGAGTATTCCTGCCAGCCGCCCATGCCCACGACCTTGTCGCCGGCCTTGTACTTGGGGTGGCGGCTTTCCACCACCTCGCCCACCGTGCCGCCCTGCATGACCTCGCCCAGCGGCTGGGGCTGGGCATAGCTCTTGGAGTCATTCATGCGGCCGCGCATATAGGGGTCCAGGCTCAGATAGTGGTGGCGCACCAGCACCTGGCCCTCGCCGGGCGTGCCCAGCGGCGCCTGCACCAGCTTGAAATTGCTCTCCACCGCCTCGCCCTGGGGGCGGTTGTCCAGAAGGATTTGCTGATTGACCGTCATATTTTGTCTCCTGATTGATTCTCAACTTCCATAGCTGGCAGCGCTTGAAATAGCTAGCACTCCCAGCCGACGAACCGCGATATCCAGATACGACCAGCGCCACCCGCTCACAAAATAGGGGCAGAAAGCTCGACCTCAATCCGTGGGCAGCGGGTTGGCCCCGCCTTCGGCCTTGGGGCGGCGCTGCATGTATTTGAAGGTCCCCGTGGCCTGCACGCACAGCCGGCCCTGTGCGTCATAGATGCGGCCTTCGGTGAAAGCCATGCTCCCGGTGCGGTGCAGCAGCACGCCCTTGCCCACCAGCGGCCCCTTGGCGGCCTGCATGAACGAGGTCTTCATCTCTATGGTGACCACCCCCTGCTCAAAATCCACGCTGCGCGCGGCCACGGCCATGGTCACGTCCAGCAGCGTCATCGAGGCGCCGCCATGCGTGACGCCAAAGGAATTCAGGTGCTCGGGCCGCGGTGTGTAGTGCAGCTCGGACTCGCCGCCCTCCGCCCTGATCAGGGTGAAGCCGAGTTCATGCACAAAGGGGATTTCGGGACCAAAGGACAACACCGCAAGACCTTTCAAATTGGTGGAGCGCCGCGCTGCGGCGGCAA
Source organism: Comamonas guangdongensis (assembly GCF_041079535.1). Classification (NCBI taxonomy): domain Bacteria; kingdom Pseudomonadati; phylum Pseudomonadota; class Betaproteobacteria; order Burkholderiales; family Comamonadaceae; genus Comamonas; species Comamonas guangdongensis. The sequence continues at coordinate 21,230 of NZ_JBFYGN010000036.1, forward strand.
AGCCATGACTGTAAGCGCACCCGAGGTTTCAGACTCCAGAGCGCGCCACAAAAGCTCAGCCGCCCACCAGCGCGCTCACGCCGCCGTCCACCGCCATCCACTGGCCGGTGATGTGCTTGCCCGCGTCGCTCGCATACAGCAGCGTCAGTCCCTTGAGATCTTCGTCGTCGCCCAGGCGGCGCAGCGGCGCATGGGATTTCATCTCGTCCTCGCCCAGGGTCTCGATCAGCACGGCGGCCATCTTGGTCTTGAAAAAGCCCGGGCAGATGGCATTGACGGTGATGCCGTGCTCGCCCCATTCGCCCGCCAGCGCGCGCGTGAAATTGATCACCGCGCCCTTGGAGGTGTTGTAGGCAATGGTCTTCATGCCCGTGGGATTGCCGCCCAGGCCCGCGATCGAGGCCAGGTTGATGATGCGGCCGCTCTTGCGCTCCAGCATGGACAGGCGGGCGATCTGCTGGCTCAGCAGGAAATAACCGCGCACATTGAGGTTCATCACCTTATCCCAGGCCGCGGTCGGATGGTCTTCGGCCGGCGCGCCCCAGCTGGCGCCCGCGTTGTTGATCAGAATGTCCACATGGCCGAGACGCTGCACGGCCTCCTTGGCCAGCCGCACGATGTCGGCCTCGTCCGAACAGTCGGCCGCAATCCAGTCGGCCTCTATGCCCGCGGCCCTGAGCTCGGCCGCGGCCTCTTCCAGATCCTTGGCCTTGCGCGATGTCAGCAGGACCTTGGCACCGGCCTCACCCAGCGCATGGGCCATCTGCAAACCCAGGCCGCGCGAGCCGCCGGTCACCAGGGCGGTCTTGCCCGAGAGGTCAAAAAGTTGCTGCACCGTGCGTGTCATTGGCGTGTCTCCTGCTCGTTATCAAGGTTGTGGACCGGGGCCACTGCCCCTGCTGCAAAGATTGTGCGGCGGCGCAAAGCCGCCCCTTGTCACCTGCGTGTCGGTGCTGTCACGCAAGCGCCAGAACAAGAGATTTTTTCGTTAAGGAATCCCTGAAAACCAGGAGTTTGAGAGGGTATACTTTGTTACAAAAACTATGACATTAGAGTAAGCATGCGTACTTTTTCGGTGTTTAAACGGCTGGGTTTGGTAGTGGGAATTGCGTTATTCACACAGTGCTCTTTGGCTCAAACCAGAGATGTCACTTTTGCCGGAGTAGCCTTCTCAGGTAGTGCAGCCAGTCTTTCTCAGCGTTTTCCGTACTCTCAGCAGTATGAAAAGCAGCTGAAAGCGAGTCGCAGCAGTTCTTACAAGCGGGCGCTGGCCGCAGTCAGCGCCAATACCCCGCAAAATTTCAATCTATCCACTTCACCGATTAGCGACCTCAAGGGAAATGACCAGGCATTGGTTTCTTCGCTGGTTGTGAGTTCGGAAACAGTTTCTGTCGAGCATTTTGGCGATATTCGCAAACTGTTCATTCTTTTGCGAGGCCAAGCATTGTTCTTTGATTTCAAGTCAATGAACGTGGTGCGCTCTTATCCCATTAGCTTTGGCTATGTCGATAATTTTCAGCATGAACCAAGCTCTCAGGAAATTCTGGAGCGCGTGCGCTTGGTGTACGAAGGCAGCGGCGACAAGCCCGGCCTGTTCGCCCGTTATGCCAGCGCTCTGGCAACTGCCACACTGCCCACGCAGGTCTCGCGCTATCTGCAGGTAACCCAAGCCACTCTGACGCCAGAGATGGCCGCGGCCTTGCCCGACTATTTAAAATCCGCACCCGGGGTGCAAGAAACCTGGGCCGCCGACCTCGTGGGCGAGGCCATATCCACTCGCATCGGAGTGCCGCTGGTGCCTTTCAGCAAAGGCCATGCAGTGGGCAACGTGATGTCCATGCAAGTCATGGATGGAGATGTGTTCAACCTGTCCTTGCCCAAGCCAGACTATGAAATCGAAGTCGATTTCAAAAACGTGAAGAAGATCAAGTTCAGCCAAAGTGCAGGCGGTGCTTCGTATGTCTACGGCACTTATGCCGATATACGCATTAAAGAGCCGCTTTCTGGCACGTTTTACCTCAACACATCTTTGAAGAACGGTGAAACCAAGGTGGTTCCTGCTTCACAGACCTATGTGGATGATTTTCCCGCTTATTACGACTCTGTGAATGGCATGTTTGTAAAGCTGTCAGAGACGATTGCAGGAAAGGGCGGCAACTGGATAAAAACAGCGGCCTCCGCCACCGATATTGACAACCAAATTGCGTCTACTTCGAAACTGATGAATCTATGCAAGTAATCAAGAAATTTCTGATTTGGTCATGCATTGCCCTGTTTGCAGGCAATGCCCTGGCCCAAGTACAGCAGGCCAAGGGCAAGGCCTCGGTGACCTACCAGGGCTGGTCTGCATCGGCGGACGACAAAGCCAAAGCCACCATGGCCGCGCAGCTCAAGGCCATCGAGTTTTACTACGCAGAAGCCGGTCAGTCGGAGGCAGAGAATTTCGATGCCATCCGCGAAAAAATCATGGCTGCGCCAGATCGCTACATTCTCGACTCCACCATCCTGGCGGAAGAAGAGAACAAGGACAAAAAGCAGTACACCGTGACGGTGCGTGTGGCCTTGAACGTTGCCAACCTGCGCAACGCGGTCAAGTCCAACTCGGCCGTGGTCAAGGGCGGTCCTGCGGCGCGTTCGCCATTGGCCTTTATGTTTGTCTCGCGCCAGGTGGAAAGTACCCGCAGCTTTGACGACCGCGTCTACAAGCGCGTGGACGAAAAAGCCGACTTCAAGGCCAATGCCCAGGTCTCGGAAAAGGGCTCGGAAGGCGAAACCTTTGGCCGTGGCCAGATCGGCACCAATGCCTCGGTGTCGACCAAGGCTTCGGGCTCCATGCAGCGCTCGGCTTCGATTGAAACCGGCGGCAGCACCACGCGCCGCGCCAGCGACTCGACTTTCCGCCTGTTGCCCAGCGCCAATCTGGGCCAGGTGTTTACCTCCAACTTCACACGCGCCGGCTTCAAGGTTTCGGAGGCCGCCATGATCGAGCCCTATACCGGGGGCAAGTTCAAGGTCGCTACGGTTGAGAACGACTACAAGTCGGGCATGGATCTGAAGCCTGCGACCCTGGCCTCGCTGGTCGATGGCATGCGCGTTGCCCAAATTCCCTATGTGGCCCTGGGCACGCTCGACGTGGGTCTGGCTGACACCGACAGCAACACCGGCCTGATGCGCGTGAGCGTGACCGTGAACGCCAAGCTGCTGGACATCTCGCAAACCATTCCTGACACCATTGCCTCGGTCGGTCCCGTGCAGTACGCCGGTATCGGTCCCACCGAAGACGAGGCGCGTAACAACGCCCTCAAGCTGGCAGCCAACAACGCCGCGCGCGAACTCACCAGCCAGATCACCAATCTGGGTGTGCGCTAAACAAGTTTCTGTTCCCCATCTACTCAGGAGATATCGATGAAGAAGATTTTGACTACCGTTGCCGTCGCGTGCGCTGCCTTGGCTATCCCCTACACCGCTTCGGCCCAGTTTTCCATTCCCAGCTTTGGCGGCAGCAAGTCCAGCGCCCCCGCTGCCGACCTCAGCGGCCAACAAACCACGCTGGTGAAGAACTTTGTGGCCGCCAACGTGGACGTACTCAAGGCCAACGCCAAGATGAGCGAAGCTTTGGGCCTGAAGGCCACGGCCGCCGATGCCGAAGCCGTGGCACAGCAGTTGTCGTCCGGCTCGACCTTTGACAAGGACAGCGCCTCCAAGGCCGCCACTGCCGTGGGCGATTCCGGCGGTGCAATTGCGGCGAAACTGGCCGAAAAGCCCCAGTTGGACGCAGCTGCAAAGGTCACCTATACCCAAGGTCTGCTGAGCCTGGCCAAGGGCGCGGTCAGGTACAAGGGACTCGGCCAGGACGTGACATCCATGGGGGACGGCCTCAAGAGCGCACCTCTGACGCAGCTGCCGTCGCTAGGCGGTGCGACCTATGTGGTCTCCCAGTTCCCCACTTCTACCACCGAGGTCATCAAGGCCCTGAAGAACGCCGTGGACTTTGCCAAGAGCAACGGCATCGAAGTGCCCAAAGAGGCAACCAGCCTGCTGTAAGCGACCGACTTAAAAAGAAAGATCTATGCGTTACCACATGATCGGGGCGCTTGCCGCCCTGATGGTGGTTGCCGGGTGCGGCCCAAAGTCCGAAGACTCCGGCGCCCCCCCTGCCCCCACCAGCAGCCCGGCGAGCAGCTCGGTTGTCCCCCCTGCTCCCGACGTTGGCAAGCTCGATAGCGTCACGACCACCGCAATCGGTCTGGGCCAGACCGCCGGCGAAGCCATGGCCGAAGCCATGAAGATGGCGCTATTGCAAGTCAACGGTGCCATGCTCCAATCCGATAGCGTCTCGGCCAAGTACGGGCTGGATGTCAGCCTGAACCAGGACAGCGCTTCGCTGCGTGCCAATGCTTTCGCAGAACTGATCAGGCAGAAGTCCGGCGGCGTGATTCAGAACCTGAAGGTCGTGAGCCTGGAAGAGCCCGGCTTGCTGCCCCCCAAGCGCTTCAAAGCTACTATCGAAGCCCAGATCGCCAAGTTCCAGCCTTCTGCCGATATGCAAAAGCTCAAGGTCGTGATCGGTCCGGTGTCTTTCAGTCAGCAGAATCTGGCCATGGGGGATCGTTCGGTGCCCTCGACCCAGGTCGCGGCCGCACTGCGCCAGCGCGTCAGCGACGCCCTGGTGCAGACCGGCCGCTTTGCGGTGCTCGATCGCGATTTCAGTCCAGCCATAGAGCAAGAACTGGAGATGATCTCCGGCGGTCAGGCCCCCAGCGCCGAGCTCGCCAAGCTGTCGCAGGCAGCCAGCGCCGATCTGGTGTGGAGTGCGCGCATCAACAGCTTTGCCTACAACCGCCACGCGCGCCAGTTGCGTACCAGCGATCGTGAACTGGTCAGCTACTCGGGAGGCTGGTCGCTATCGCAAAAAATGGTGAACGTGGCGACACGCCAGGTCGCCGTGGCGGATTCCCTGCGCGGCTCGGCACCCGATCGTGCAGCCACCACCCTGGGCGCAGGCGTCGATGGCGACAGAATTCTGGCAGACATGACCGACGAAGCGGCCAAGGCCATCGTGGGATCCATACTGCAGCGCACCTTCCCCGTGATGGTGGTGGCCCGCGACGGCACCAACGTGGTGCTGAGCCAGGGCGGGCAGTCCATCCGCGAGGGCGCCCGTTACGCCGTCGCTGCCATGGGCAAGGAACTCAAGGATCCGCAGACAGGCCAGAACCTGGGCCGTATGGAATCGCCATGCTGCGAACTGGTGATCGACCGCGTGACCCCCAATCTGTCCTACGGGCATCTGGAGAATATGCGTACCGACCTGGAAGCCATCGGTGGTCTGCAAGTGCGCGGGGAACTCAAGCACGGCCCAACTGTTGCCGCCGGCGCCAGCCCAATGAACGCAGCAGCACCCAAGCCCGACGCTGCGCCCGGCAACAAAAAGCCTGCTGCCGCAAGGTCTGCCACTCGCGAGGCCGTTGCTGAGCACGACGATAAGTGGTGAACGAATCACGCTCTCCACGCGTCTGTGAGAAGTCGGGTAATCTGCCTCGTCCATAGCGGGCGATCTGCCCTGCATAGCGCGGTAGGCCCATACGGGCCTGCCGCGCCTGAAAAAAATCGGCAATCGCCGCCCCTCAGTACATTCGCCATTGAAACAGCGCTTAGATCGCTTTCAGAAGCAGTTCTATGTGCCAACCGCTAGCGGCCGTAGAACAGTGAACGCCATGTTCCAGCGAACCTTACCCCGTTCAAAGGCTGTTTGGCTGCTGCAACAGGCCTAGTCCCCAAACAGCGACAGCGTACCGCCCCAGGCCCCGCCCTCTATCTCCAGCATGCGCAGCTTGGTCACGGCCCCCTGCCCGCCCGAGAAGCCGCCGGGCGCACGGCCTGCGGCCAGCACGCGATGGCAGGGCACGATGGGCGCAAACGGATTGGCCCCCAGGGCCTGGCCCACGGCCCGCGCCGCACCGGGCTCGCCCAGGGCCGCAGCCACCTCGCCATAGGTGCGGGTCTGACCGGGCTTGAGGCCGCGCGCATAGGCATAGACACGCGCCTGGAATTCCGGCACGCCGAATTCATCCAGGGGAATCTGCGCCAAGGCCGGCAAGGCCCCGGGCTCGGCCAGCTCGGCGGCGCAGGGCCGGTAGGCCTCGCGCATATCGGGCAGAACGCCTTGCTCGCTGGCTTCGGCCGGCAGCCTGACCCAATCGGCATCGCGCTCGCCCTTGACCCCGGCCAGCAGCCGCTGCACCCCGGCGATCGCCTGCCGCGCGAGTGCGGGCAAGGCCTGCGCCGACGTGACGGCCGCATAGACGACGGGAGCATGGCCGGGCTGCAGCGCATGGCGCTTGTGCAGGCCCAGCAACATGCGCTCACGCGTCTCGGCCCAGCTGGCCTCGGGCAGTTGTACGGCCGTGACGGCATGCGCATTCCAGGCCACGGCGCAGACGCCTATGCGCGTGGCAAACAGGGCATGGCCGGGAAACGGCAGGGGAGCGTGGTCATTCATGGCAGCAGTCTATGCACGGTAGAGCCAAGGTCCTCAGAATTTTTTCTATCAACTGGATATAAAAACAGATGTTTACTGTATATTTAAACAGTTTCAACACTGTGGATACACGGACATGCAAGAAGCCACTTTCACCGTTTCCCTCTGCGACTACCCGGAGCTGCCCGAAGACAAGCGCCAGCAGGCCGAGGCCCGCTACGCCCGCGTGCTCGCAAGGCAGTTCGGCGGGGAGGAACAGGTCAACCAGGCCCTGACCCTGGTGCAGGGACTGGAGGACACGCCGCCCGAGGAGATCACCGAGGACGCCAAACTCATGTTCGGCCGCTGGATCAAGGCCGCGCGCGCGGCCGCCGAGGCCGGCCTGCAGGGCATAGGCGGCACGGAGAGCTGCTTTTTCGATGTGCGCTGCGTCTATCACTGAGCCCTGAGCCGCGCGCCGCGGCCGGCCCGGCGGCCGTGGCAAGAATTGCCGCCGCCGTCAGCGGCGCCGGGCCGAACTGCATACACTGTCGCCCTTTCACCGCCGACATATCACTGCGGTCCAGGCTGCGCCTTGCGAAGCCGGCCCGCTACTCTTTTCCATGCAAGCCCTGCTCGACGCCATTGCCCAGATGCCCTACCCCAGCGATGCCCAGCGCATCTTTCACGGCCGGGGCGGCCGCCACCCGGGCTGCGAACAGATCGTGCTGGACGCTTTTCCGCCGGCACTGGTGCTGACCAGCTTTGCGCCACTGGCCGAGGAGCAGCTGAGCCATATAGGCCAGGCGCTAGCGCTGCGCTGGCAGCAGATTGCGCCCGCCGACCAGCCGCTGATCTGGGCCTTCCAGAGCCGCGAGAGCGGCGGCAAGGTAGAGACCCGCGTCATGGCCGGCGAGCTGCCCGACCCCCATGTGGTGACCGAAAGCGGCGCCCGCTATCTGATCAACATCGCGCGCGGCCAGAACCACGGCCTGTTTCTGGACATGGCCGCGGGCCGCGACTGGGTGCGCCAGCAGGTGCAGAACCACCCACGCCCCGAGCGCATGAAGGTGCTGAACCTGTTCGCCTACACCTGCGCGTTCTCGGTCGTGGCCAAGCTGGCCGGAGCCGGCCAGGTGCTCAATATGGACATGAGCAAGGGCGCTCTGGCCACGGGCCAGCACAACCACCAGCTCAACGGCGTCAAAGCCGGCGCCAGTTTCGCGGCCCACGACATCTTCAGCAGCTGGGGCAAGATAGGCCGCGGCGGCCCCTACGATCTGATCATCGTGGACCCGCCCAGCTATCAGAAGGGCAGCTTTGTCGCCACCAAGGACTATGCGCGGCTGATGCGCCGCCTGTCCGATCTGCTGGTACCCGGCGGCCAGGTTCTGCTGTGCCTGAACGCTCCCGAGCTGGGTACGGCCTTTCTGCGCGAGCAGATGGCCGAAATCGCCCCCGAATTGCAGTTTATCGAGCGCTTGGCCAACCCGCCGGTGTTTGCCGATGTGGACGAGGAGCGCAGCCTGAAGGTGCTGGTCTACCGCGAGCCGGAGCTGGCCCAGCCCGCGGACGGGGCAGCCTAGGAATTTCGGAGAAAATGCTCTAAACCCTTACCCACAAGGCGCTAACAGCTACGATTCAAGGAGCAAAAGCAGCTTGCATAGCCCATAAAAAAAGGCTATGTCCCCGTTGAGTGTGGAAAAACGCCGATAGCCGCGAGGAGCATGGCTTGCGGGGTTGG
>NZ_JBFYGN010000037.1:0-28701 GCF_041079535.1 Comamonas guangdongensis
GATATCGATCTTGCCGAAGAGGCGCAGGAAATTCTCTATACCCAGAGCCACCACAATGACGCCGCCAAAGTGCCCCTGCCCGTCCTCGAAGCGGCGGCTGACGGTGATCACCCATTCGCCCGTGGAGCGGCTGCGTATGGGCGCACCGATAAAGACATCGGGCGAGGCATTGTCGCGGTGGTGCAAAAAAAAGCTGCGGTCGGCGCTGTTCGCCCCCGCGGGGAACCCGCCCCTCGACGACATGAGCCACTTACCGTGCGCATCGATGACGAGCAGCTCGTGAAGCTGGTTAAGCCAATGCTCCTGGCGATTGACCAGCTGCTGCATGCGAAGCAGATGGTCGGGCGAGGTACCCTCCACCTCCAGGCGCTCGAGCATGCCCAGCAGCAGCATGGAACTTTGGGTGAGCACGCCCTCGGCATAGGTGTTCAGCGTCTGTGCCAGATTGCGGTTGTTGGTGTCGATCTCGGCCAGAGTGCGCTGGCGCTCCGACCAGATCTGCCAGCAGGTGGCGGCCAGCACAGAGACAAAAACCACCAGCAGCAGGCAAACCGCAAGCTGGGCATCGCGCTTTGCGGCCAGGACTTTGCACACGCTCTGAGGGCTGTCGCCGCTGACCCCCTTCTCCCTCTTCCGAAAAAACATCCCCATCTTCCCCTTCATCGCCAACCAAGGATGAGCAGCACTCCTGCCTTGCCTGCTGCTGCCCCCCTGCTGGTCTGGACTGGATAGGGCCGGGACGGATTCTCCACCATCCCCGGAAACTTCACTGGACTGAGCATCCAGCGAAACCGAATTCGCGGCAGCATTCAAAGCTTGCCCATCCAAAGCGCCCCCCACAAGCACAGTCAAAGGATGCCGACCCGCAAGAGACAGGCGCTGTCCAGATTTCGTTGCCGCGAAGCTTCCGGTCGAGCCCGCATACGGGTAAACCTCGCGCTCAACCTCGGTTGCGGGGCTTGAAGATATGGATGGTTTCGCCGCGCGCGAGCATCTCCACCAGTTGGGTGATACGCCTCGCTCGCGTCTCGGCTTTCACGGCCGTCTGGATGCGCCACAGCACCGCATAGCGATTGGCTGCGTTGAGCGTCGCAAAGAAGGCCTTGGCTCTCGGCTCGGCTTCCAGCGCCGCCAGCAGATCCTCGGGGACCGTGGAGGTGCGCGCGCTGTCGTAAGCCCGCGCCCAACGCCCGTCGACCTTGGCGGCCTCGATCTGTGCGTGGCCCGGCGCCTGCATGCGGCCCGCCTCGATGAGTGCCTCGACCTTGTCGACGTTGACTTTCGACCAGATGCTGCGCGCGCGCCGCGGCGTGAAGCGCTGAAGAAAATGCTGGTCGTCGAGGCCTTTCTTCTGGCCATCGATCCAGCCCCAACAAAGCGCGATCTCCACCGCCTCGGGGTAGGTGACGCTGGGTTCGTTGGCGCCCCGCCTGGCGATCTTGGGCCACAGGCCGTCGGAACTGGCGTGGTTCTTCTTCAGCCAGGCCTCGAAAGCCGTGGCACTCTTGAACAAGCTTGGGGCGGAGTCGAGTGGGGTGGCGGATTTTGCGGTGGGCATCGCCTGGAGTGTGCCGCAAGAGCGCCAACGCGGCTCGCTGCGCGATGGCATGAGCCTTGATGCATCGGCTGGGAAGGGCCGGCCGGCGAGAGTCGCGGCACGGCAGCCACTCTCCTCAATGCCCTCTAGTCTGCAGGCGGAACCAAGCACTGGCTCGAGATACATTTCCGACGCGCGAGCGCGTGCCTGAAGCGGGCGACTACGGAGCCAGCTGCTCCCGCAAGGTCGCCAATATTTCTTCAGACAGCTCCGGGTTGCCCGCTGCCGTGGCGCGAGCGAGGACCAAGGCACCGACCATGCTGCTGAGGGTCACGATAGTCTGAGTGCGCTTGGCCGCATCGTCACCTTGGAGCACGCTCATAAAGCGCTGGATGTTGCGCTCCACCCCCTGCGCAAAAACCTCCGACATTTCAGGCCCCGCTCTTGCGGCATCTGCTGCCAATGCCGCAGCCGGGCAGCCCTCTCCAGGGTGATCGCGGTGGGTCGCGGAAAGATAGCCATGCACCAGTGCACGGAGTCTGGTTGCGGGAGCGCCATCGGCCTCTGCAGACTCCAGTCCGTCCAGCGGCGTGATCGTCCACTCGAATGCGCGCAGGCAGGCCTCGCGTGCGAGCGCATCCTTGGACTCGAAGTGTCGGTACAGCCCGCCATGTGTCAAGCCTGCATCGCGAGTGATCTCAGCCACGCCCACGCCATCCAGGCCTTTTTCTCGATAAAGGCGCGCAGCGGCATCCACGATTCCTTCGCGGTTCTCGGCGGCCTGTGCTTTGCTCACTTTCATACGTTAGATGATACCCATCATCAAAACTCATTTATGATTGCGACAATCATCAATAGAAACACGCTCCGCTCTTCGCAAGAGCTGGGTTCAACAGCGAAAGGTGCAGCATGGATCGTCGGGTAGTCATCACCGGCTTGGGCTTGGTGTCTCCTCTGGGGTGCAATGTGGAGCTGGCCTGGCAACGCCTCCTGGCCGGCCAGTCCGGGGTACGCGCCCTGAATGCCGACGTGGGCGAAGGCACAGGTGTTTCCGTCGCTGGACGGGTGCCAAACCAGGAAGAGGACCCCCAAGCCGGGTGGAGCCCCGAGGCCGTCATCTCGGCGAAGGAGCTGCGCCGCATGGACCGCTTCATCGCATTTGCATTGGGTGCGGCAGACCAGGCTCTGGCACACGCACGGTGGAGCCATCCAAGCGTAGAACAACAGGAGCGCGCGGCGACCATCATCGGCTCCGGCGTAGGCGGCTTCAGCACCATTGTTGATGCGGTGCGAACTACGGATGGCAAAGGGCCGCAGCGCCTCTCGCCTTTCACCGTACCGGCTTTCCTGGCCAATCTGGCTGCTGGCCAGGTATCGATCAGGCACCAGCTCAAAGGCCCATTGGGGGCTCCGGTGACGGCTTGCGCCGCCAGCATCCAGGCCATCGGCGATGCCGCGCGTTTGATTCGCAATGACGAAGCGGACATGGCGCTCTGCGGTGGTAGCGAAGCCACCATTGACCGGGTTGCGCTAGGCAGTTTTGCCGCAGCAAAGGCCGTCACAACCTACTGCGACGGCGATCCCGCCAAGGCTTCCCGACCCTTTGACCTGGCTCGGGACGGCTTTGTCATGGCCGAAGGCGCGGGTCTGCTGGTGCTGGAGGCACTGGATCATGCATTGGCGCGCGGCGCCAAGCCGCTGGCCGAAGTCGTGGGCTACGGCACCTCGGCCGATGCCTACCATGTCACCTCCGGGCCCGAGGATGGATCCGGCGCCGCACGGTCGATGCGCGCCGCGTTGCGCCAGGCGCGGTTGCAAGCTCGTGATATTCAGCACCTGAATGCTCATGCGACCTCCACACCCGTCGGTGACCGAGGTGAGCTGGCTGCCATTCGTCAAGTGTTTGGAGCAGGCTTTGGCCCCTCGATCACGGCCACCAAATCCGCCTTGGGTCACATGCTGGGAGCTGCCGGCGGGGCTGCTGCGATCTTCACCGTCTTGGCCTTGCGCGACCAGGTCGCACCGCCCGTGCTCAATCTCGAGCATCCAGACCTATTGGCGGACGGTCTGGACCTGATCGCCGGAAGTGCGCGTGCCCAGGCGATAGAGCACGCCATGCTCAACGGATTTGGTTTCGGCGGTGTCAATGCATCGCTGGTTCTGAAGCGCTTCACAGCCTGAACCATCCTTTATCCAAGGCCTCAATAGACTACATCGCATATGCAGCTCAGCGCCGCAGATGCCACAACCCCACAGCGACCGGCCAGGCCATCAGCCCCCCAGCCAGCAGGCGCCAGATGCCGCTGCCGAACAGGCCCAGCACCATCCCCAGGGCGCTACTCAGCGCCAGCGCGGCCGGCATGGCCCAGACCCGCCAGGCAGGGTGACGAAATCCGTGTTTCATGCTTTTGCCTTTGCTGATGCTCTGCGTCGCGGCCACCAGAGACACAGGCCGCTGCCAAGCACCACGATGGTCATGACATCGAGCACGCACCACAGCAGCTTGAGCGGCAGACCGCCGAAGTTGCCAAAGTGAAAGGGGCGTGACAACACCAGCGCCACCATGTACCAGGGCATGGGCACGCGCTCGGCCTGGGCGGCGGTCTGTGCATCCACCAGGATCATGTCGTAGCGCCAGGCGGTCTGAGGCGTGTCGCCGTGGACCATCAGCGCGAAATGCCAGGGGCTGACATCGCCCGGCGACATGACCCGGGCCAGGGTCTGGCCAGCCATCAGGGGCCGGGCTGCACGCACGGCGTCGAGCATGGGTGCGGCCTGCCCCCGGGGCGGCAACGAGCGCCCCTGCCATGCAGCGAGGATGGGCTGGACGTCGGCAGCCAGCCAGCGCTGATACAGCGGCAGGCTCAGCTCGTTGATGGCGCCGGTCACTCCCACCATCAGCGCCCAGCACAGGGTCACGATGCCCAGCAGGTTGTGCATGTCCAGCCAGCGGATGCGTGCCGATCGTTCGCGACGGATGGTGCCGAAAGCCAGCTTTTGCGTGAACGGCCCGTACAGCAGCACGCCGGATACGATGGCCACCAGAAACAGCAGCGCCATAGCGCCCAGGAACAGCGCTCCCGCCAGGCCCGCGAACATGTCGGTGTGCAGGCTGAACAGCAGATCCATGAAGGGCTCGAACCCCTTCCAGGCCTGCTCCTGCCCTGTCAGCAGCTCGCCGCTTGCCGCATGGAAGCGCAGCTGCAGAGCTTCGGCCGGTTCACCGTCCCCCTTTGGCACCAGCCCCAGGCTCACGCGGGCCGCATCCTCGTCTATGGAGGCCGAGGTCACCCCTGCACCCGGGTGCAGCCGCTCCGCGGCTTGCACCATGCGCTCAAGCTGCTCCAGCCCCACGGCAGGAGCCGGCCCGGCCCCGTTGCCCGACAGCCAGCGGTCCAGATCGGCCCTCAGCACCAGCGGCAGGCCGCTCACGCAAAGCAGCAGCAGAAAAACCGTGCAGGCCAGGCTGGACCAACGGTGGAGCTTGCACCACAGCACAATGCGCCGGCTCATATCACCAGGTGTACTTGGCCGTGGCCATGGCAGTTCTCGCGTTGCCGTAAATGCACACGGAAGAGGACTGGCAGCCGCTGACATAGCCGCGGTTGAAGAGATTGCTCACGTTGAACGCGAAGCGCCAGTGGTCCATGGTGTAGTGCAGCGAGGCGTCGTACAAGGTGTAGCCGGGCACGGTCAGCGAATTGTCCGCAGCGCCGGCCGCCGAGCTTTGGTAGCGCAGGCCGCCACCCACGCCGAAGCCGGCGAGCGGGCCGTTATGCCAGGTCCAGTCGGCCCACAGCGATGCCATCTGGCGCGGGCGCGGAATGTCCACCGGCCACTTGCCCAGGCTGTCATCGCCCGCTTTCACGTTCTTCACGTCCTGGTAGGCGTAGGAGGCCACCACCGACAGATTGCGGGAGACCTTTCCGGTGGCGCTCAGCTCGATGCCGCGGGCACGCACTTCGCCGGTCTGCACCGATGTCGAGCCGGTGGGATCCAGGCCGTAGTTGGGCGTCAGCACATGGGTCTGGTTGATCTGGTAGAGCGCGGCATTGAGCATGAGCTGTTTGCCGGCTGGCTGCCAGCGCATGCCGGCCTCAAGCTGTCGCCCCCTGGTCGGCTGGGCCAGAGTGCCGCCGTAGATGCGCGTGCCGATGACGGGGTTGAACGAGGTCGAATAGCTGGCATAGGGCGACAGGCCGTTGTCGCCCAGATAGCTCACGCCCAGGCGGCCCGAGAAAGCATGGTCGCGCTGGCCCTGCGATGTTTCGGCCACCACATCCGACTGGGTGATACGGGCCTTGTCCCAGCGACCGCCGGCCGTCACCACCCAGCGCCCCCACTTGAGCTGGTCCTGGGCGTAGATGCCGAACATATTCATCCGGGTCTGGATGCTGCTGAGCCCATAGGAGTCCGGGCCGTCGAAGATCGCACGGGTCACCGGCGTATAGACCGGGTTGTAGAGATTCAGGCTCGGGGCCAACGCCAGCCATTCGCTGTCGGAAGTGGTTTGCCGGCTGTACTCGAAGCCCAGCAGCAGCGTGTGCTTGATCGCTCCGGTATCGAATTTCGCCTCGGCCTGGTTGTCGATGACAAAGCGCCTGTACCCGATGTCGAACAGGCCCGCGTAGCGGGTCATGTCCGTCTGGCTGCCGTCCTCAAAGCCGCCGCCCCAGACCGAGGCGTTGTCCAGCGAGAGCCGCATGAAGCGGGTGTTCTGGCGCAGCGTCCAGATCGAATTCACATGGTGCTCGAGCTGGTAGCCGATGGACCACTGCTGCTTGCGGTAATAGTTGAAGTCCGGATCGCCGGTGTAGAGCTTGGGAGCAATTTTGCCGTTCGGGTTGAACAGCACCGTACCCTGCGCGGGCAGGAAGTTGCTGGAGATATCGCCTCGATCTTGCAGATAGGTGGCGGACAGGGTCAGCGAGGTATCCGCACTGGGCTGCAAGCGTACCGAAGGCGCCAGCGCAATGCGGCGGTCGGGCCTGGGCCCGATCAGCGAGTTGCCGTCGCGTGCCACACCGACCAGGCGGTAGGACACCGTGCCGTCCTCGCTGCTGCGGTCGCCGATGTCGAACTCAAGCTGCTTGCGCGCGTAGTTGCCCACATCGATGCCAACCTCGCGCACGCGCTCGCCGTTGGCCTGCTTGGTGCGCACGTCGACGATGGCGCCCGGGTCCCCCGCCCCATACAGCACGGAGGTCGGTCCGCGCAGAATGGACATGCTGTCGATCATGTAGGGGTCGATGCGCCAGCTGGCCAGGTTCAGCGTGCTGGGCAGCTGCAGCCCGTCGGCGAACTGGGTCGGTGTGAAGCCGCGCAGCGCCGCATACCAGTCGGAGCGGTTGTCAGTGCCGTAACTGGAAAAGCCGGGCGTGTAACGCAGCGCCTGGTTGATATCCAGCGCGCCGGTCAGCTCCAACTGGGCCGCCGTGACCACATTGATGGTCTGGGGAATTTCCTCCAGCGGTGTATCGGTCTTGGTGCCGCTCGCGCTGCGACGAGCGACCAGCTCTTCCGACGCCGCCTGCGTGGCAACCGTGACCTCGGGCAGCGTGGCCCCCGCTGCCGCACCGGTATCTCTTGCACCTTCGGCCGATGTCTGGGCCAGCACATGGAGCGGGACCATCCCGCTCACGATGGCCAGCGCCGCACCGATCAAAGGTCCCGTCCTCTTCGCATGACGCGTCTGTTGTTCTTTTGAATTTCGCTGCACTTCGACCCGCTCGATAAATAGTTGATCAGGTCGCAAATTCTAATGAAATTCAGAATCATTCTCATTACTTTTAGCAACAAAAACCAAAACAGGCCGGCCGTCATGGACAAAGGCAGGCCCGATGCACCGGGCCTGCCCCTGAACCTCGAAACACTCGAAGTCGATTTGCGAGCTCAGCCAGGCATATGGCCCGCACGCATGTCGGCGGCGATCTGCGCCAGCACATCGGGCAGGTCGGCCACGCTGCGCACCACATAATGCGCACCGGCTTTTCTCAGCTTGGCTTCGGCGGCGGCAACACGGGCCTCGACCTCCTGCCGGGACGCCTGGGCAAACTCTTCCAGGCTATAGCCCACCTCGTTGCCCGACAGGCTCAGGCCCACGGTCCACATGCCCGCGCGCCGGCCCTCTTCGATGCCGGGCACGGTGTCGTCCACCTTCACGCAGGCGCGCACGTCACCGATGCCCAGTACCAGCACATTGGCCAACGCCATGAAGGGGCCGGGGCGGCCGCCGGCACTCAGCTCGTCGCCGGCCACCACATGGTCGGGGGCGATGCCGGCGGCTGCCGCCTGGGGCAGCAACCGGCTCAGCACCTCGCGCGGGTAGCCCGAGCAGGAGCCGACCTTCAACCCCTTGGCACGCAGCCACTGCAGCAGCTCGACAGCGCCGGCGATGGGGGCCGAGAACTCGCCCACCTTGGCAATCTGCATGGGCATGAAGCGGGCATAGATGGCATCGACATCGGCATCGGTCGCGGCGCGGCCAAAGGCGGTCTGCCACTGGGCGGCGATGCTGACGTCCTGCAGCAGCTGGTGGATATGCTCCCACTTGGACAGTCCCATGGGCCCGCGCGCCTGCGCCAACGTGATATGGATGCCGAAGCTGGCAAAGGCTTCCACAAAGATCTGCGTGGGCGCCAGCGAGCCGAAGTCCACCAGCGTGCCGGCCCAGTCAAAGATGACGGCTTGCAAGGGCGATAAATTGGCGGCGGAGTCGATAGCAGCGTCGGCGCAGAATGCGCTGGAGGTGGCGGATGGGGTCGTGAGCACGGCGTTCATGGCGTGGTTCCTGAGCAGAAAAAGTGAAGGCAAGAGTTGAGGTGGCGGGATGAGCCCTGGCCGGCGCCCCGGGCTCGGCCAGGCAAAAAGCGTGCAGCGGCAGGGTGACGGTGGGCGACATGGCGGTGGTTGCGATACGTGGGATCAGGCCAACGCACGGATGAAGTTGCGCCCGCGCGGACCGCTGGCGGCCTTGTGCACCATGGCCTGCCAGGCGTCTGGCGCGAGGCCGTAGTGCGCGGGATCGGTGGCCACGCCCAGCCCATGCAGAAAGCTGCGCAGGCGCTCGATGGCTGCCGCAGGCGTCATGGCGTGAAAAATGGACAGCAGAGCGGCATCGGCCGCAGGGTCAGCCCCCAGCGCCAGCTCCAGTACCAGCGGCAGGCTGAACGAGCAGGCAATGCCATGCGGCACGCCGTGCTGCAGCGTGATGTCATAGGACAGCGAATGCGCGAGCGCGGTCCTGGTGTTGGAGAACGCCAGCCCCGCCAGCAGGGCCGCTTCCGCCATGGCGGCGCGCAGCTGCAAGCTGCCAAGGTCCTGCATCAAGGCCGGCAGTGTGGCCAGCGTACGGCGCGCCGACTGCACGGCCAGCGCCATGGACACGGGGTTGCGATTGAGGTTCCAGATCGACTCCAGCGCATGCGACAGCGCATCCAGCCCCGAGGCCAGAGTCGCGCCGGCCGGCAGGCTGACCATGAGTTCGGCGTCGATGATGGCGGCCTCGGGCCAGGTGCAGCGCTGGTGCAACGAATGCTTGCGGCCGCCGGCCCGGTCCCAGAGGGTAGCCCAGGGCGTGACTTCGCTGCCCGTTCCCGCCGTGGTGGGAATGGCGATCAAGGCCTTGTGGTTCGCCGCAGGCAGCTGGCCGCCCTGCTCCAGCACGGCCAGCAGCTCGGCAAACAAGCCATTGTGCGTGGCGCACAGCAGCGCCTTGGCCGAGTCGATGGCGCTGCCGCCGCCCAGGGCCACGATGACCGGCACATCGGCATGCTCGTGCTGCACCTGCGCATACAGCGGCGCCAGCCATTGCACATCGGGGTTGGGCTGGATGCCGTCGATCACGCCGCGCAATTGGTCGCCAAGCAGCTCGCGCACACGCTGCACCAGACCCAGGCCCTCGGCCTCGGGAAAAGTGACCAGCAGACAGCTGCGGCCGGCCAGCAATGCGGGCAAGCGGTTCAGGCTGCTGTTGCCGGCGATGACGCGCACGGGGTTGTGATAAGTCCACACGGGAAGAAACCTTTGCAAAATTCAGGGTGAATTCGCCCCTTGCGCAGGCCGTACCTGCGCAAACAGCTCATGTTTTTGATAGCCGAAAGCGAGCCGCTCTCAGTGCGTGCGGCCTTGCTGGATGCGGCCGCGCAGCCAGTTGGAGGCCAGATCGGCGGCGATGACCATGACCGTGATCACGACGATGCAGGTGGCCGTCTCCTGGTAGCGGAACAGCTTGAGGCTGCTGACCAGCTCAAAGCCCAGGCCGCCGGCCCCCACCATGCCCAGCACGGTGGCCGAGCGCAGATTGACCTCGAAGCGGTAGAGCACCACGGCAATCCAGGCCGTGATCGCCTGCGGTACCACGCCAAACACGATCAGCTGCAGCTGGGTCGCCCCGGCACTGCGCAGCGCCTGCAGCGGGCCGTCGTCGATTTCCTCGATGGCTTCGGCAAAGAACTTGCCCAGCATGCCCATGCCGTGCAGGGCCAGGGCCAGCACGCCGGGGAAGGGCCCCAGGCCCACGGCCGACACGAACACCAGCGCCAGGATCAGCTCGTTGATGCTGCGCACCACGTTGAGGAACTGACGCGTGGCGCGGCGCAGCCAGTGCCAGCCATGCAAATTGCTGGCGGCCAGGAAGGACAGCGGCAGCGCCAGGATGACGGACAGCAGCGTGCCCCAGATGGCGATCTGCACCGTCTCCAGCGCCGGCGCCCACAGGCGCGGCAGCATGCTCCAGTCGGGCGGCACGGAGCGGGCGAGAAAATCGCCGATCTGCGGCGCGCCGTTGGCTAGCTCCACCCAGCTCATCTGCGCGCCCGCAGCGCTCCACTGCAGCAGCCAGCCCATGGCCAGCGCCAGTGCCGCATAGCCCAGCCAGCCGCCCTTGCCAGCAGGGCGTGCAGCGGTCCAGCACCAGCCGTCACGCTGCGTTTTCAGGGTATCGGTGCGCATCACAAACCTCCTGCGTGCGCGGCCACCGCGCCGGTCAGCCACGAATCGGCCGTGATCTGCACCAGGGCCTGGTTCCCGCCAGCCTCGGCGGGCTGTGGCGCGCTGTGGTAGATGGCGTTCAAAGCCGCCTCGTCGAGATCGCCGGGCCTGCCGTCAAACACCATGCGTCCCTGGGCCAGGCCCACCACGCGGTCGCCAAACTCACGCGCATAGTCCACCTGGTGCAGATTGCAGACCACGGCAATGCCCAGCTCGCGCGTGGCATCGCGCAGATACTGCAGCACGCTGCGCGCGGTCCTGGGGTCCAGGCTGGCCACGGGCTCGTCGGCCAGTATCAGCTGCGGACGCTGGGCCAGCGCGCGGGCAATGCCCACGCGCTGCATCTGGCCGCCCGACAGGGCTTCGGTGCGTTCCAGCGCCTTGTGGGCCAGGCCCACGCGTTCCAGGCATTGGTCCGCGAGCGCGATATCGCTTTGCCTGAAGAGCTGCAGCACCGAGGCCAGCGTGCCGACCTGGCCCAGGCGGCCCGTGAGCACGTTCTTGCGCACCGACAGGCGCGGCACCAGGTTGTGGTGCTGGAAGACCATGGCCACATGGCGGGCCAGCTCGCGGCACGAATGTTTGTGCATCAGGTCTATGCCGCCCACCTGCAGCGTGCCGCTGTCGGGCCGGGTCAGGCCGTTGATGCAGCGCAACAGCGTGGACTTTCCCGCACCCGACAGGCCCAGCATGACCACGAATTCGCCGGCCTTCACCTCCATGTCTATGCCGTGCAGCACATGGTTGCTGCCATAGCTTTTGCGCAGCTTGCGGATGCTGATCATTTCATTTTTCCGAGGTCCAGATTCAGGGCCTTGGCCGTCTGGCGCACCACGTCGTAGGCCTGGTCGTTGGTCGCTGCAAAGCCGTTGAGCACGCCCTGGTCGCCCCAGGGCAGATCCTTGATCTCGGCCATGGCCGCGGCCACCTTCTGCTTGGTGGCTGCGTCTAGGCTTTTGCGCCAGACCATGGGCGACTCGGGAATCGGCTTGGAATGCCAGATCACCGTGAAGTCCTCGCGCTTGACCAGGCCCTTCTTGACGGCCGAGTCAAAAATGCGGTCGGCCACGGCCGCAGCGTCCACCTTGTTGTTGGCAACGGCCATGATGCTGGCATCGTGCGAGCCCGAGAAGATCACGCGCGAGAAGCCCTTGTCCACATCGAAGCCCATGGCCATCAGGCCGGCCTTGGGAAACAGATGGCCCGAGGTGGAGCTGGGGTCTACAAAGGCAAAAGTGTGGCCCTTGAGCTGCTCCACGGCCTGCAGCCCCTTGTCCTTGCGTGCGATGACCATGCTCTGGTAGGAGCTGCGGCCGGTCTTCTTGGTCACGGCGACGGCAAAGGCCTCGGCGCCCGCGACTTCGTTGGCCAGCACATAGGAAAAGGGGCCGAGGTAGGCGATGTCGAGCTTGCCCGAGCGCAGCGCCTCGATCACGCCGTTGTAATCGTTGGCCACAAAGGGTTTGACCTTCATGCCGGTCTTGGCGGCCAGTTGGTCCATCACCTGCTGGCTGGCGCGGATCATGGCCTGCGCATCTTCGGAGGGAATCAGGCCCACGCGCAGTTCCGCGCTCTGAGCCATGGCGCTCCCGCCCATGCCGGCAGCGGCCAGGGCCAGGCTTGCTGCAGCGCCATGCAGCCAGGCTTTACGAGTCATCTTCATGGAATTCATCCTTTGCATTTCGATCCTTCGCACCGCGGTCTGCGATGCGTTGGTGTGAATGCTAGGGACGACATATTTCGGTCATGTGAAAGTTTCAGAATCAGTTTTCACAGCTTCTATCGACAAAACCTTGAGATGTTTTCTTCATGAGCACAGCCCGCTACCGCGCCTTCATCGCCGTGGCCCAGCATGGCAGCCTGAGCGCCGCGGCCCGGGCACTGGGAGTCAGCCAGCCCACCGTATCCAGCCAGATCGCCACCATGGAGAGGCAAAGCCAGATCGAGCTGTTTCACCGACAGGGCTACCGCATGTCGCTGACGGCCGCAGGACACAAGCTGCTGACGCTGGCGCAGAAGCTGCTGGCGCTCGAAGCCGAAGCCGATTTCTTCCTGCGCGACTCGGGCCAGCTCAACCAGGGCGAGCTCAAGATAGGCGCCGTGGGGCCATTCCATGTGATCGAGATGGTGGCCGCCTACCGCGCACGCCACCCCGGCATGCAGCTGTCCATACGCATGGGCAACTCGCAGCAGGTGCTGCAGGACCTTGAGCACTACAGCACCGATGTGGCGGTGCTCGCCGGCCTCTATGAGCGGCCCGAGCTGGTGGTGCGCGAATATGCGCGCCACGCCATCATTCTTTTCGCCCATCGCGAGCATCCGCTGGCGCGGCACGAGCAGATCGAGATCGACGCGCTGCAAGACCAGCCGCTGCTGCTGCGCGAGCATGGTTCGACCACGCGCGCGGCACTGGAAACGGCGCTGCGGGCCGCGGGCGTCAAGCCGCGCACGCAGCTGGAGATAGGCAGCCGCGAAGCCATACGCGAAGCCGTGGCACGCGGCCTGGGCATAGGCGCCGTGTCCGAGGCCGAGTTCATTCCCGACCCGCGCTTCAAGTCCCTGCGCATCGCGGGCGAGCCGGCCAGCACCACCACCTATGTGTACTGCATGCGGGAGCGCGCCGAGAGTCTGCTGGTGCGTTCCTTCCTGCGCGCGATCGAAGACGAGGGCTCGCCGCGGCCCTGAGCCGGCAGAACTTCGCAACGGTTAAGAAGCTGGCGTGATCGGTCAAGCCGTCCGGGCTCCGGCCGGCCGAGAATTTTTGACATCGTGCAGCGCCAAGCGCAGCGGCACTGCGCGGTGCTCAAGGATGAGATTTGCCCTGGCAAGCCTCGCCTTTGCGGGCGCCTTGCCCGCACACAGGAATCGGAGCTGCGGCAAAGCCGAAGCGCAGCGCCCGATGGTGGAAGGCTGATCAGAACAAAGGAGACCGTCATGCAAGTCGAGAAACTGACCCGCACCATTGGTGCCGAGGTTTCGGGGGTGAACCTCGCAGAGGCATCGCGCAGCAGCGCGCTGGCCGAGGAAATCAAGAGCCTGCTGCTGCAGCACAAGGTGCTGTTTTTCCGCGACCAGGAAATCACGCGCGCCGAGCATGTGACATTTGCGCGCTACTTCGGCGACCTCGAGGACCATCCCGTGGCGGGCAGCGACCCCGACCATCCGGGCCTGGTCCAGATCTATCGCAACGACAAGCGCGAGAACTACGAGAACAGCTACCACACCGATGGCCAGTGGCGCGAGAAGCCGCCCATGGGCTGCGTGCTGCGCTGCATAGAATGCCCGCCCGACGGCGGCGACACCATCTGGGTCAATATGGCCGAGGCCTACAGGCATCTGCCCGAGGACATCAAGGCCAAGATCAACCACCTCAAGGTCAAGTGCAGCATCGAGCATTCCTTCGGTGCCGCCATGCCCGAGGAAAAGCGCCATGAGCTCGCGCGCCAAAACCCCATGGTGGAGCATCCCGTGGTGCGCACTCACCCCGAGACCGGCGAAAAAATCCTCTACGTGTGCGGCTTTTCCACGCATTTCGCCAACTACCATACGCCCGACAATGTGCGCTATGGGCAGGACAAGACGCCAGGCGCGGCTCTGCTGCTGAGCTATCTGCAAAGCCAGGCCGCCATTCCCGAGTACCAGGTGCGTTTTCGCTGGCAGCCCAATAGCGTGGCCATGTGGGACAACCGCTGCACCCAGCACTATGCGGTGCAGGACTACTGGCCCGATCCCCGCAAGATGGAACGCACGGCCATCATGGGCGACCGCCCTTTCTGACCTCCAAGCCCACGCATCAAGGGGATGACGATGAATCAAGGAATGCAATGGATGGCCGTGGCGTTCGGAGCCTGCCTGACCGTGGCGGGCACAGCGGTCTCGTTTTCTGCCAGCGCACAAGCTTCGGTCTGGCCCAGCAAGCCCATTCGCCTGGTGGTGGGCGGGCCGGCCGGAGGCAATGCGGACTCGCTGGCGCGCCTGCTCGCCGACGGCCTGCAAAAACAGCTTGGCAAGCCGGTGATCGTGGAGTCCAAGCCCGGAGCCGCCGGAGTGCTGGCCGTGACGGATCTGCTCAACAACGGCAAGGACGCCCACACCTTCCTGCTGATACAGGGCGGCATCGTCAGCGAAACGCCGCTGGCCTACAAGGTCCACTACCAGCCGTTCAAGGACCTGATGCCGCTGGCCCAGCTCAGCCGCAACGGCATGGTTCTCGTGGCCAACAAGGATTTCCCGGCCAACAATCTGCAGCAGCTCAGCGACTACGGCAAAAAGCAGGCCGACGGGCTGGACTTCGCCTCCTATGCCACCGGCATGCGCGGCCACACCTCGGGCATGCTGCTGGGCCAGCTGCTGGGCATCAATATGAAGCACCTGGGCTACAAGGGCTCGCCGCCGGCGCTCACGGACCTGATGGGCGGGCATATACGGCTCATGATGGACGGGCTCACCACCTCTTTGCCGCTGATCAAGAGCGGCAAGATCAAGGCCCTGGCCGTGAACTACCCCACGCGCATGGCGCAGCTGCCCGAGGTGCCCACGTTCAAGGAGCTCGGCTATCCGCAGCTGGCCGATGTGAGCTGGTTCGGCGTCTGGTCGCGGCCCGATATCCCGGCCGAGGTGCAGACCCGGGTCAGGAACATCGCGCTGCAGTATTTCAAGCAGCCCCAGGTCGAGGCCAGGGTCAGGGAGATGGGCATGGAATCCGGCACCGACGCCACGCCCGAAGCGCTGATGAAAGATCTGCAGCAGGCCTATCAGCGCCAGCAGGCACTGCTGAAGTCCATAGACTACCAGCCGCAGTAAACCCGGCGCCCGAAGCACAGGGCCGGAGCCGCCATGACTCCGGCCTCGTGCTTTTCGGGCCCGGAGCGAACTTCAGTTGACGATGGCACCGGCCAGATTCGCGGTGCGCCAGCTGCTGGGACTTTGCTTGAATTCTGCATTGAACCAGCGCGTGAACGAGCTGTTCTCGGCAAAACCGGTCTGCATGGCCACCTCGTTGATGGACAGGCGGGGATTCCTCAGCGCACGGACGGCGGTCTGGTTGCGCACCGCATTCAGCGCCAGCTGAAAGCTGGTGCCGGAACTCTCGAGATTGCGCTGCAGCGAACGCGTGCTGAAACCCATGGCACTGGCGACCTGGGCGATGCTGTAGCGCCCATGGGGCAGCAGGGCCTGAATCGCCAGCTTGACCTGCTGCTCGAGATCGGCCCGGGCCTGCGCCGGCGCCATGGTGTCGAGAAAGTGGCGCGCATACTGCTCCATGCTCGCGTCATAGCCGGGGTTGAGCCTGTCCAGATCGGCGCAGGACAGCACCAAGCCGTCGAAATCGGAATCGAAGACCAGATCCGAGCCAAAGATGCGCCGGTGCTGCGCGGTGCTGGACGGCGCGTCATGGGTGAAATGCGTGCTGATCGGGCGCCAATGGCTTCCGAGCTGGTGGCGGCACAGGGCCTGTAACACCGCCATGCCCAGCTCCACCGGATGGCGGCCGGGCTGTTCGCGGCCCGTGGTCAGATGCAGCTGAATGATGGCGATATTGTTCTGCCGCACGACGTTGACGCAGATGGTGCTGCTCAGCAGATGCGAATATTCGGCCAGCGTGGCAAGCGCGCGGCCCAGGCTGGGCTGATGCTGGAGCGCAAGGCTCAGATAGCCGAAATCGGAGAGTTTCCACAGAGCGCCCATTAACAGGCCCACGGCCGCATTATCGGCAGCCTCGGAGGTGGATTGCAGCAGATGCGCAAAATTGGTTTCCGGCACCCGGATTTCCGCAGCCTGCATCCAGCTGGGTTCCAGACCGAATTGTCGAAACATGCGTGATTGATCAATACCAAGATCGCCTGCCACCTGGGCATATTTCTTGAGACTGATATTGCGAACGCTGAGCTGATTCATTGCAAACCCACTGGTGAATCCGAAAACAGAAGCCTTGATCCGGCAGCATCTTTGTATGGGCTCGATTGATCCGCGTCAATCGGGTATGTGCGGAGTTCACGCCATCAGGCTATTCCGCAGAAGTCAGCCGACACATCGGGTCACACCGACCTGGCATGCAATGCCAAAAAACGGCGCGTTTCGGCAAAGATGGTTTTGCGGCGGCAGTTAAGGCTTTTCAGCGATGCTGATTAAATGAAAAGCCATAGATACCGCAAAAAAATAATCAACCAATCTCATAAACCACTTTGAAGAAAATTCATCAATTAAAATAATTAAAAACAAATTTAATTTATTTAAAACGCAAATATTCAATTACCGAAATATATATTTCATAGAGATATTTTTATTTCATCGCATAGAAAATATGAATTCCTGAATTTTCATGATTCCGGCACTACCGGCACATATGGTCCGGTCCTATGGCTGTCCCTAGAACAGGCTTTGCTGCGCCGATAGCAGGCTGGGATGAAACTGGCTGCAGTCCAGCTCGACACGCTCTCGATTGAGCCCGAGCCTGCGGCAGGCCAAGGCAAAGCGCTGGGCCAGCATGTCAGCCCAGGCTCCCGTGCCCTTCATGCGCTGGCCGAAGCGGCTGTCATAGACCTTGCCTGCGGCCCTGGCTTCCTCGTCTATGCCATGCAGATCGCGCACGCGCTCCAGCACGCGCTGGGCGCGGTCGGGGTAATGCAGCTGCAGCCATTCCTCGAACAGGGGCGCGACCTCCCAGGGCAGGCGCAGCACCGCATAAAAAGCCTGGCGGGCGCCCGCTTCATGGGCCGCGGCCAGCACCTGCTCCAGGTCGTCGTTCAAAAACGGGATCTGCGGCGCCAGGCTCACGCCCACGGGTACGCCGGCCTCGCTCAGCGTCCTGATCATGCGCAGCCGCCGGTGCGGCGCCGCGGCGCGCGGCTCGAGCCGGCGCGCGAGCTCGGGCTGCAAGCTGGTCAGCGTGACATAGACCGCCACCAGATGCCGCTGCGCCAAAGGCACCAGCAGGTCCAGATCGCGCTCTATGCCGCTGCCCTTGGTGACGATGGAAAACGGATGCCTGGCCTGCGCCAGCACTTCGATCACGCGGCGGGTCAAGCCCAGCTCCCGCTCCACGGGCTGGTAGCAGTCGGTGACCGAGCCCAGCATGATGGGCGCGGCCACATGGGCGGGCCGGGACAGTTCGGCACGCAGCACTTCGGTCAGGTTTTGCTTGGCGATCAGTCGCGTCTCGAAGTCCAGCCCCGGCGAATAGCCCAGATAGCTGTGCGTGGGCCGCGCATAGCAGTAAATGCAGCCGTGTTCGCAGCCTCTATAGGGGTTCAGCCCCAGATGAAACGGCAGGTCGGGCGAGCCATGGCGGCTCAGCGCCGTTTTGGCCTGCTCCCACTCCAGCGTGGTGCGCAGCGCCGCGGGCTCCTCTTCCTCATCGCCCCAGCCATCGTCAAAAGCTTCTCGCCGGTCCCGCGCAAAGCGTTGGGTGATCTGGCTGGCCGAGCCGCGCCCCTTGATGGCGTGCAGAGGCCGAAGCGGATACACCTGGGTATCGGCCTGGTC
Source organism: Comamonas guangdongensis (assembly GCF_041079535.1). Taxonomy (NCBI): domain Bacteria; kingdom Pseudomonadati; phylum Pseudomonadota; class Betaproteobacteria; order Burkholderiales; family Comamonadaceae; genus Comamonas; species Comamonas guangdongensis. The sequence goes on from NZ_JBFYGN010000037.1 coordinate 18,014, forward strand.
TGGATCATGATCGTCAGGGCTTTTTGGCATGAAATAACTGTACGAAAATACAGTTATTTGAACAAGATTCTGAGCACAGACCTTGGCGGCGAACGGGTCAATGGCTTGTGGCCGGCTCACTCGATTCATAGCCAAAGCGGCCTCACCCTTATCCATCATGCGTAGCAAGCTCTCTGGCTCATAGCAACCGGTGATCGCATTCCGCACTGCCGGGGTGCGAGATGGCTTGGCGCTTTGCGCCATTGCCGTGACAATAGCTGCAACGCACCAAGTTGGTGCTTTTCTGAATGCCTTGGCCCGGACAACACCGTTGCCCGGGCTTTTGTCCGTTTGCGCGACGCCAAAGCGCCAACACACCACCTCTCAGGGGAGTCACACCATGGAGCGCAAGCCCCACATCACTTTGTCATCCTTGGATCTGGAACGCATCGAGGCTTTGCTGGAGAAGACTAGCGGCGGCTTTCCGGGCCGCGATGCGCTGGAAGCCGAACTGGACCGCGCCGATGTGCTCGATCCCAAGGACATGCCGCCCCATGTGGTGACCATGAATTCCACGGTGCGCTTCACCATCCTCGAAGGCAGCAAGACGAATACGCTGACCCTGGTCTACCCCAGGGACATGGACGGCAGCGCCGACAAGGTTTCCATCTTCGCGCCGGTGGGCATAGCGCTGCTGGGTCTGTCCGTGGGCGATGAATTCAAGATGCCCAGCCCCACGGGCCAGGTCACGGTGCACGTGGACGAGATCACCTTCCAGCCCGAAAGCGCGGGCGAGTTGCACCGCTGAACCCGACCAGCAGCCACAAAAAAAGCAGCTTTCTCAAGCTGCTTTTTTCATGGGCCCTAGGCGGCCTTATCTCAAACCGGCCAGCAAGGTGGTCAGCATGCCCGCGCCTATCAGGCCGGCCTGCCAGCGCAGCGCCTGGCTCCAGGACGAGACATGGCGCTCCACGGTCTGGTAGAGCGTATATCCGGCCGTCAGCGACAGCACGAAAGCAAACGGCATGCCCACCACGGCGGCCGTCACCGAGCCATGCCAGAAATGGTTGACCGTGGCATTGACCAGCAGGCAGATGGAGAAATGGATGAGAAAGACCGAATAGGAAATCTCGCCCAGGCGGCGCAGCGGCGCCAGGCCCTTCCAGCGAACAATGCCTTCGGTGCGCATGCAGGCGATCAGCAGCAAGGCGACCAGGCCCGCGAGAAAGATGCGGTCACGCCATTCGTAGACCAGCGCACCGATGACCAGCGCGGCAATCAGCATGGCCCAGCTCCAGGCTGCACCGCGCCTGTCCGCGGCCACGGCCCAGTAAGCCATCATGCCCAGGCCGTAGGCGCCCATGAAGTAGATCGCCCAGACATCCAGGCTCGCGTCCAGATTGAAACCGAACAGCGAGGCCGCCGTCCCCAGCACCACCAGGGCCTGCATGCCGCTCATGGCCCAGGGCCACCAGCGCTTGAACGCCTCGCCGCCCCAGCGCGCGGCAACCGCCTGCTGCGCCCGGCGCACAGCAGCCAGTAGCAGCACCGTGCCCGCAAACAGCTGAAAGTCTATGGACACATACCAGACACCGGCGGACAGGGACTCCTCGCCCACGATGTTCTGCAGCAGCAACGCATGGGCAAACAGCTGCCAGAGGTCGGGATCCGCGGAGACGGATTCGTGATCGAACCAGGGGCGGATGGCCGCTGAGATGACGATGGTCACCACCAGCGCCACCGCATAGGGCACGACCAGGCGCACGAAACGCTTGCCGATCTTGGACCAGGGCGAATCGAAGCGGGCCTGGCCCAGCGGGGCCAGACTGGCTGCGGCCAGAAAGCCGCCGATCACCAGAAAGATCTGCACCGCCATGCGCGCGTACTCGTACAGCCAGTCCAGCACCTCGGGCATGACGGGGTGGGCCACATCGGACATGGGACCGTAAAAAGCCAGGTGATGCCACACGATGGCGGCACAGGCCAGTCCCTTGGTGCAGTCGAGCAGCGCGCTGCGGGAGTGAGAGGATATTGAACTATTTGCCATCTAATCATGGCCGCCGAGCGCACCAAGCGCTCCGCAGCTGAGTGAGCTCCGGGGCCAAGCCTTGAAAGGCAAAGTCAGAAACCCGACACCTAAACAAACGAGACCGCGATTTTGCGCCGATTGCCAACATTTTGCTGACGGCATTGCAAGTTTTATGAAACAAGCAACAAAAACTTCATCAAAGCCCGGCTCCGGAACCCAGGTCCGCCGGACGCCGAGCTGCGCCCCAAGCCCCGCGCAAAGGCACAATGGAGGCCATGACGCAAGCCAAACCACTGTCGGAGCTGAGCCGGCAATTTGTTTCGCATTTTGGTGAGATGGGCAGCCGCTGGGGCATCAACCGCACCGTGGGGCAGATCTACGCCCTGCTGTTTCTCTCGCCCGAACCACTGAACGCCGACCAGATCGCCGAGACGCTGGAGTTTTCGCGCTCCAACGTGAGCATGGGCCTCAAGGAGCTCCAGGCCTGGCGGCTGGTCCAGCTGCGCCATCAACCCGGCGACCGCCGCGAGTACTTCCAGGCCCCCCAGGATGTCTGGGAAATCTTCAAGCGCCTGGCCGAGGAGCGCCGCCGCCGCGAGATCGAGCCCACACAGTCCATGCTGCGCGCCGCCATGATGGAGGAAGCCAGCTCCGATGCGGACCGCTATGCCCAGCAGCGCATGCGCGACATGCACGAGCTCATCGACAAGCTCATGAGCTGGTTCGATGATGTGCAGCGCCTCTCGCCCGAGACCGCCATGCAGCTCATGGGCATGGGCTCGGCGGTCACGCGCCTGCTGGACCTCAAGGACAAGATCACCGGCGCGTCGCGCAAGGAAGCCAGGGAATAGGCCCCGGGCTCACCATCCAGCAGCCTGCCCCGCGCAGGCTTTTTTATTGGGGGCACGAAAAAGCCCGGCCGGTTCCGCAACCGGACGGGCTTTTCAGAGGCTATTTCCCGCCTCAAGCTTCCGCCTGGGCCGCTCAGGCCTCGGGCAGAGAGCTGGTCTTTTCCAGAATCCGCTTGCGGGTTGCCTCGTCGTCGGTGAGTTCAAACCACATGGCGTTGAGCACGGCAAAGCCTGCGGCCAAAGGCAGGCCCAGCAGCCAAGAGAAGTACCACATATTCAGTCCTTTCCGATTAGTACGAGTGGCCGCGGCCGGTGGCGATGGCCACCGGATCCACCTTGCCGCGCAGCACCGAGTACACCCAGCTGGTGTAGATCAGGATCAGCGGCAGAAAGATCAGCACGCAGACCAGCATGATGAACAAGGTCACATGGCTGGAGGACGAGTCCCAGACCGTCAGGCTGAAACGCGGATCCAGCGAAGAAGGCAGGATCATGGGGAACATGGCCGCTCCCACGCTCAGGATGATGCCGGCAATGGCCAGGCCGCTGCCCAGCAGGCTGAGCCACTCGCGGCGGCTGCGCAGGCCCAGGGCCACGATCAGCGGCATGACCAGGCCCACGCCCGGCACCAGCCACAGCAGCGGATAGGACTTGAAGTTGGCCATCCAGGCCCCGGCGGCCACGGCCGCCGTCTTGTTCAGCGGATTGGAAACGCCGACGGGGCTGATGTCGCTGGTGATCACATAGCCGTTGACGCCCGTCGCCAGCCACAGGCCGGCGGCCGCGAACAGCAGCGTGGTCAGCACCGCGGCCAGGGCTCCGTAGCGTGCGGCACGCGCCGAGACCTCGCCCTCGGTCTTGAAGACCAGCCAGGCCGCACCATGCATGAGCAGCATGGACAGCGACACCAGGCCGCAAAGCAGCGCAAACGGAGTCAAGAGGCCGAAGAAGCTGCCCTCGTAATAGATGCGCAGATCGTCGCCGAAGCGGAAAGGCACGCCCAGGATCACATTGCCCACGGCCACGCCAAACAGCAGCGACGGCAGCAGACCCGTGATGCACAGCACCCAGTCCCAGCGGTTGCGCCAGGCTGCATCCTCATGCTTGCTGCGGAACTTGAAGGCCACGGGGCGCAGGATCAGCGGCACCAGCACCGCGAACATGGCCAGATAAAAGCCCGAGAAGGACACCGCGTACAGCTGCGGCCAGGCCGCAAAAATGGCGCCGCCGCCCAGAATCAGCCACACCTGGTTGCCTTCCCAGACCGGGCCCACGGAGTTGATGGCCACACGGCGCTCCACATCGGTCCTGGCCGTGGCGCGCAGCAGGCCCATGGCCCCGAGGTCGAAACCGTCGGTCACGGCAAAGCCCACCAGCAGCACGCCCAGCAACAGCCACCAGATGACGCGCAACACGTCGTACGTAATCAGTTCATGCAAGATCATTTGCTCATACTCCTTGCTTGGCGCTCAGCGGGCGCGGGCCAGCTTCTCGATCATGGGTTCGTAAAAGCTCAGATGCGGCTCGCTCTCATGCTCGGGGCCTTTCTTGATGGCACGCACCATGAGCTTGAGCTCGATGACCAGCAGCACGGTATAGATCAGCACAAAGCCCGCAATGGTCAGCAGCAGCGTGGTCGCCCCCAGATTGGAGACGGCCATGGCCGTGGGCAGCACGCCTTCGATGATCCAGGGCTGGCGTCCCAACTCGGCCACCACCCAGCCGCATTCGGCGGCGATCCAGGGCAGCGGAATCGCGAACACTGCAATCTTGAGCAGCCAGGGATAGGCATCGAGCTTGTGGCGCGCGGACAGCACCACAAAGGTCGCCGTCAGCACGATGAAGAACATGCCCAGGGCCACCATGATGCGGAAGGTCCAGAACAGCGGGCCCACGGGCGGCACGGTATCCATGGCCGCCTGGTGGATCTGCTGGTCGCTCGCCTTGCGCGGATCGTCCACATAGCGCATCAGCAGCAGCGCGTAGCCCAGGTGCGGGCCGTTGTTCTCGAAGCGCATCCGCGCCTCGGCGGGAATCGCGGCATCGGTCTTGGCGGCGCGTATGGTCTGCAGCGCATCGTAGGCGTCGATGCCGTTGCGGATATAGCCCTCGGCGTTCTTGACCAGATCGTTGATGCCGGGGATTTCGGTGGTCAGCGAGCGCGTGCCTATCAGGCCCATGACCCAGGGAATGTGCACCGCGAAATGGGTTTCGCGCGCCTCACGGTCGGGAAAGCCGAAGGCCGTGAAAGATGCGGGCGCGGCTTCGGTATCCCACATGGCTTCGATGGAGGCCAGCTTCATCTTCTGGTGTTCGGAAGACAGATAGCCGGACTCGTCGCCCAGCACCACCACCGACAGCGAGGCCGCCAGGCCGAAGGAGGCCGCAACCGTCATCGAGCGCTTGGCCAGATGGATATGACGGCCCTTGAGCAGATACCAGGCCGACACGCCCAGCACGAACAGCGAGGCCATCACATAGCCGGCCGAGACCGTGTGCACGAACTTGGCCTGGGCCACGGGGTTGGTCAACACGGCAAAGAAGTCGGTCACCTCCATGCGCATGGTCTGCGGATTGAATGCGGCGCCCACGGGGTTCTGCATCCAGCCATTGGCCACCAGAATCCACAGCGCCGAGAAATTCGTGCCTATGGCCATCAGGCAGGTGACCATCAGGTGCTTGACCTTGGAGAGGCGATCCCAGCCAAAGAAGAACAGGCCCACGAAGGTGGCTTCGAGGAAGAAGGCCATCAGGCCTTCGATCGCCAGCGGCGCGCCGAAGATGTCGCCCACATAGTGGCTGTAATAGCTCCAGTTCATGCCGAACTGGAACTCCATCACCACGCCGGTGGCCACGCCCATGGCGAAGTTGATGCCAAACAGAACGCCCCAGAACTTGGTCATGTCGCGCCAGATCGCGCGGCCCGTCATCACATACACCGTCTCCATGATGGCGATGAGAATCGACAGGCCCAGCGTCAGCGGCACAAACAGAAAGTGGTAGAGCGCCGTTATCGCGAACTGCAGCCGCGATAAATCGACGATATCGAGGTCCATGGTCAGATCCTTTCTCTCGGTACTTCAAAAATCAAGTTGGAAAATCCGGCACCGGCTGCGCATCCCTGCGCAGACCGGCGATAGCCTGGTCAAATTCGGGCGTGCCGCGCCTGGCCTCACCCACCACGCGTCCGGCGTGCAGACGCAGGATGCGGTCGGCCATGCCGGCCTCGCGCTGCCAGTGCGTGGCAAAAATCAGGGTTCGGCCCCGCGCGGCCAGCTCCAGGCGCCGCAGCACGTCCGCCGCGGTGGCCGCATCCAGGCCTTCGGTGGCCTCGTCCAGCAGCCAGCAGGGCGCGGGACTCAGCAGCAGCCGCGCCAGCGCCAGCCGCCGCGCCTGCCCACCGGACAGACCCAGGCCACCTTCACCCAGCATGGTGTCCAGCCCCTGTGGCAAAGCCATGACGTCCGGCTCGAGGCCCGCTGCCGCTAGCGCGGCCCATAGCTGCTCATCGCCGGCCTGCGGGTCGGCCAGGCGCAGGTTGTCGCGCAGGCTGTCCTGGAACAGCTCGCATCTCTGGGTCATCCAGCTGCAGCGCTGGGCCAGCAGCTCGCCCGACAGCAGGGGCAGCTCGCCCGCAATCGCGTTGAGCAGCGTGGTCTTGCCCGCACCGCTGGCGCCCATCAGCAGCACGCGCTCGCCGGCATGCAGCTTCAGACTCACGGGCCCGAGCTGGCGCAGCCGCACGGAGCGCAGCTCCACGGCGGCATCCTCGGGCCGGGCCGGGACCGGCTCCTGAACCGCATCGGCGACCAGGGCCGGCCCCAGGCGGCGCACGGCCAGCCAGGTGCGCCCGGCCTCGGCCGCGCCGCGGCGCAGGGCCGCAAACGGCTCCATGGCCGATAGCGCCAGCAGAATGCCGAGAGCGGCCACGGGCGCGCCAATGCTGCGCTGCTCCACCAGCCAGGCCATCAGGATCACGGCGCTACTCAAAGTAATAGCAGACACCGCTCCGTAGGCCTTGGTTGCAGCGGCTTCCAGGCGGTAAATCCGGGCGTCGGCGGCGGCACCGCGCGCATCGCTGCGCAGCAGCTGCTGCATCTGGGCCGGCAGTCTTCCGGCCATCAGCAAATCGGTCTGGCCCGCGACCAGATCCACGGCCTGGATGCGCAAGGCCTCCAGGGCCATGGCGCGGCGCACCGCGCTATGGCGGCTGCGCAGACCCAGCCAGAGCGCAATCCCCCAGCCAGCCAGCAGCAGCCAGAGCAAGGCCAGCAGGCCCAGCCACCAGCGCATCCAGCCATAGGCCAGGGCCAGCAGCAGGGCCGCACCCAGGGCCGACACCGCCGGCACCAGCAGGCGCAGATAGAGGTTGTCCAGAGCATCCACGTCCGAGGTCAGGCGCTGCAGCACGCGTGCCGGACGCTGCAGCAGCAGGCGTGCGGCCTGCGGCCTGGCCCAGCTGCGGAACAGCGTTTCACGCAGTGCGGCCAGCACGGCCAGCGTGGCATCGTGGGTCACCAGGCGCTCTGCATAGCGCGCGCCGGTGCGGCCCACGGCCAGCAGGCGGATGCCGGCCGAAGGCATGAACACATCGAACACCAGAGCCGTGGCCGGCACCAGCCCGGCCAGCGCCGTGGCCGTGATGAACCAGCCCGACAGCCCCAGCAAGGCCATGCCCATCAGCACCGTCAAGGCCGCCAGCGCGGCTCCGCCCAGCCACAGCTGGCACGGCGCCATGCGGCCGAGTGCGCGCATGACCTGGCCCAGGGCCTGCAGATTGCGGCTCATGCGCTCACCTCGCAGGATTCGGGAGCCGGATGGCAGACATCGTCCAGCAGGGGCAGCTCGATCAGGCGGTCCATGCGCGAGGCCAGCTGCGCATCATGGGTGGCCACCAGCAGGGTGCGGCCCTTGGCAATGCGCCGCAGCGCCTCTGCGATCTGGGCGGCGGTCTCCGGGTCCAGATGGGCCGTGGGCTCGTCGACCAGCAGCAGGCCCGCGGGCTTGAGCGCCAGCCGCGCCAGCGCCAGCCGCACGACCTCGCCGCCCGACAGGCCGGCGCCGCCCTCGCCCAGGCTCATGGCCGGACGCTGAGCCAGCACCTGGTCCAGCGCCGCCTGTGCGGTGGCGGCCGCAATCTGCTCGGCCCCGAGCTCGCGGCCCAGGCCGATGTTGCGCGCCGCCGATCCCGCAAACACATGGGGCTGCTGGCCCATCCAGGCCATGCGGCCGCGCAGCTCGACCGCGCTTTGCTCGTCCAGCCGGCGAGCGCCGATACGGATCTCGCCCTGCGGCACCGGCAGCAGTCCCGCCAGCTGGGCCAGCAGCACGGACTTGCCGCTGCCGCTGGGGCTCCACAGCGCCACATGTTCGCCGGGCCGCACCTGCAGGGATACCGGCGCCAGCCGGGTTTGCGCGCCCGGCGCCTGCACGATGAGATCGGCCACGGCGACCGACAGGGGCTGAGTGGGCAGCCGATCTGCCGCGAGCGCCGCGGCTGCACCCAGCAGGGGCTGGGCCTGCTGCTGCAGCTCCTGCAAAGTCTGGAGTGCGGCCTCGCCCGCAGCACGGTCGTGCCAGACCGCGGACAGATCGCGCAGCGGCTCGAAAAACGCCGGCGCCAGCAGCAGCACGAACATGGCCTGGCCCAGGCCCAGCTTGCCGCCCCAGGCGCCAAAGGACAGCGTGCCCAGCAGATGAAAACCTATGTAGACGGCCACCATGGCCACGCCCAGGGCCGAGAACAGCTCCAGCACGGCCGAGGAAAGAAAGGCGATGCGCAGCACGCGCATGGTGCGCGTGCGCAGGCTCTCGGCATGGCGGCGCAGGCGCCGGGCCGTCAGGTCCACGGCCTGCAGCGCGCGCAGCGTGCTCAGGCCGCGCAGACGGTCGAGCAGGAAGGCATTCATATGGCCTAGCTGCAGCATCTGCTCTTCGCTGGCAGCCTTGGCGCGCCAGCCCACAATCGCCATGAACAGCGGAATCAGCGGCGCGGCCACGAGCAGGATCAAGGCCGCCAGCCAGGACTGGGCGGCCACGGCGGCGACGATGGCCAGCGGCAGGATGCGCACGCGCCACATGGCGCTCTGGTAGCGGGCCAGCCAGGGAACAATGGCCTCGGCCTGCTCGGCTACCGCACTGGCGGCCTGGCCCGACGCAGCGCGCGCGCGGTCCAGCGGCGAAGCCTGGGCCAGCGCCCGCACCACCTGCGCGCGCAGGCTGCTGAGCTGCGCACGCGCCGCGCGATTGGCCAGCCAGCCGCCATGGCCGTCGAGCCAGGCGCGCATCAGCCCCAGCCCCAGCACGCCCGCGGCCATGGGCCAGACCCCGGCCACGCCCGCCTCATCCGCCATGGACTGCACGGCCAGGGCCAGCAGGCCCGCCTGGGGCAGCCAGACCAGCGCCGCCAGCACCTGCCACAGGGCTCCAGCCCCGGGGCGACGGATCAGCTCGCTCGTGGAATCCTGAATCGGACCGGAGGCAGCAGCAGTAGCGGAGGACGAAGTACTAGTCATTTCTTAATTTTCAGTATTTACTGAAATTAAAGTAATCTTACTCTTCTTTTGACGATCATCATGACTTCATCCTGCAAAGCCGCTTGCAGGACTTGGACGACATTGACGTGCATCAAATGCGCCGCGAATGAATCGCGGCCCGGCGCCGCGCCTGAGCCGCATCAAGAGCGCAACAGCCAAAAAAAACGGCGCCCTGAGGCGCCGTCCGTGCTGGCTCGCATGCGATCAGGCTGCCAGCAGGCGGGTCCTGACCTCCGCGTATTCGCGCTTGAGGCGCGCCACCAGCTCCGCCGTGGGCTGCACCTTGTCGATGGCGCCTATGCCCTGGCCGCAGCCCCAGATGTCCTTCCAGGCTTTTTGCGCCCCACCGCCGCCAAAGTTCATCTTGCTGGGGTCGGACTCGGGCAGGTTTTCCGGATCCAGGCCGGCCGCGCGTATCGATGGCGCCAGATAGTTGCCGTGCACGCCGGTGAACAGATTGCTGTAGATGATGTCGTCGGAGCTGCTCGCCACGATGGCCTGCTTGTAGGCATCCACGGCACGCGCCTCGTCGGTGGCGATGAAGGCCGAGCCGATATAGGCGAAGTCCGCGCCCATGGCCTGGGCCGCCAGAATCGCACCGCCCGAGGCGATGGAGCCCGACAGGGCCAGCGGACCGTCGAACCACTGGCGGATCTCCTGCACCAGCGCAAACGGGCTCTTCACGCCCGCATGGCCGCCCGCACCGGCCGCCACGGCGATCAGGCCGTCAGCGCCCTTCTCTATCGCCTTGCGCGCGAACTTGTTGTTGATGATGTCGTGCAGCACCACGCCGCCCCAGCTGTGCACGGCCTGGTTCACGTCCTCGCGCGCCCCCAGCGAGGTGATGACGATGGGCACCTTGTATTTGGCGCAGACCTGCATATCGTGCTCGAGCCGGTCATTGCTCTTGTGCACGATCTGGTTGATGGCGAACGGCGCCGAAGGCTGGTCGGGATGGGCTCTGTCCCACGCGGCCAGGGTTTCGGTGATTTCGGCCAGCCAGTCCTCGAGCTGCTCGGCCGGGCGCGCATTGAGCGCGGGCATGGAGCCCACGATGCCGGCCTTGCATTGCTCGATGACCAGCTTGGGATTGCTGATGATGAAAAGCGGCGAGCCGATGACGGGCAAGGCCAGCTTTTTCAGGGTGGGTGGCAGTTTGGACATATATCTCCTGTGTAATTCTTGATATGAATCGAGCTGCAGCGCAGACCAGCACTGCGCCGGCAGCTCCGGTTTTCAAAGCACCTCGGCCGCCGGCTCAGAAGCTGTCCATGGCCAGGGCCATGACGCTGG
>NZ_JBFYGN010000038.1:0-24216 GCF_041079535.1 Comamonas guangdongensis
AACAGGACCGTGAAACGACTTTGCGCCGATGATAGTGCGGGTTCCCGTGTGAAAGTAGGTCATCGTCAGGCTCTTACAGCGAAAACCCCGCAGTCCTCAAGGCTGCGGGGTTTTTTATTTGATAGATCAAGATTTGGTCGCATGGCGGATGAGCCGGGAAAGGATTGAGCATGCAGCTGCAGGACATGTTGTATTCACAGGGCTTTGGCATTCGCCGCGTGTGCTCCGGCCTGGTGCAGCAAGGCTGGGTCGAGCTGTGGAACCCCGAGACCGCCGCGTGGGAGAAGACGCTGGATTCCACGCTGGATCTCGACCCCGAGGGCCTGCGCTTCAAGGTGCAGGGCGTGGAGTGGGAATACCACGCCCTGGGCTATGTGCTGCTGAACAAGCCCGCCGGTACCGAGTGTTCGCAAAAGCCTTCGGCCTATCCCAGCATCTATACCTTGCTGCCCGCGCCGCTGCGTCTGCGTCCCAACAAGGGTGCGGTTCAGGGCGTGCAGGCCGTTGGACGCCTGGATCAGGACACGACGGGGCTGTTGCTGCTCAGCGACGATGGCCAGTTCATTCACCGCATGTCTTCGCCCAAGAAACATGTCTCCAAGGTTTACCGGGTGACCTGCAAGCACCCGGTGGATGCCAAGCAGGTCCAGCGCCTGCTGGATGGCGTGGTGCTCGATGACGATCCCAAGCCGGTCAAGGCCGCAGCATGCGAGCAGATCGACAGCCATGTGCTGGATCTGACCTTGACCGAGGGCAAATACCATCAGGTCAAACGCATGCTGGCCGCGGTGGGCAACCGCGTGGAAGGCTTGCACCGCTGGAAGATAGGCGGGCTGGTGCTGGCCGATGAGCTGGCTGCGGGCCAGTGGCGCTGGCTGACGGCAGAGGAGCTGGAGCTGCTCAAGCCGGGCAAGTAAGCCGCGCTTGCCATCGCCAAGGCCTGCCTCGCCCATGCGCGGCAGGCCTTGGCTGTTTTATGGACCGGTTCAGTGTTGCTGCACGCTGCTGGCACCGGCCGCATGTTGGAATTTGCCTGAGCTCTGCAGCACCGTCCCGGGCAGGAATTCAATCCCCGTGCGGCGCACCAGCTCTTCATAGCTGATGGGCTGGGTGACGCGTGCCGCATCATCGTTGGCCTGCCAATGAGCCCAGGCGCGCTGGCTCTGGGCGTCATAGACCAGCTTGTAGAGAAAGCTGGGCACGCGCACATGATTGGCGCCTACGGTGGCCGCATCGTCGGCAAACACCGGGCCGGTGATGACATAGACATCTCCGGCCGCGCGCTGGGCATAGCGGCGCGTGTCCTTCTCGATGCGGGCCCAGGGGCCGCTGTTTTGCTTGCTGGATTGCGGCACCATGTTCGCGAGTGAAAAGCTCTGCGCCATGGCCTGGGCGGTAGGCATGTCGCCCGCAGGCGCCATATGGCCGCGCGAATAGCCGGAACGCTTGTAGTCCTCGAGTTCGGCGCGCTCATCGCGGGGCAGGCGAGCATCGCTGAAGAACTTGTTGGTGCGCTTCTCGTCGGCATCATCGACCAGTTCCTTGTTCAGGCGCTGGGCCACAAAGACCGGGGTCTTGCTCTGGCCGCTGTGCAGCACGGCAAACGCGTCATAGCAAAGCGCACGCAGCTTGGGCTGATCGCCGAGTAGCGGCGGCTTGCCGCCGGCGAAAAACTGCGGGCATTGGCTAAAGCCCTGGGTGCTGCGAGTCGGGTTCTGGATGGCCTGCAGACTCGCGGGCAGCGGACTCTGCGGCGTCTTGGCCGTGCAAGCGATGGCTGCGAGCGATAGCAGAGCGACGGCGGCATAGCGCGCCAAGCCTGGGGCGGAGATTGCGGGAAAAGCGGGGGCAGACCGAGGGGTTGCGGATGGCATGCGAGATCAAGACGGAGCGGGAGGGGACGCGGGCGCCAGCTTGAAGGCGAGGCGCTTGCAGCGGGGCAGCTATACAAAAGAGAGCTGCGCTCGCAGGTACTGAAGGAATTTAGGCCAAAAAGTTCCTTCAAATATAGGCTGATCAAGCGCTGAGAGCTCTTATTTCAGGAATGCTTCGAATCCCTGCGTGGCTCGGTCCGGAATGTGGGGATCAGAGGGCAGTCAGGCTTGCGCAGAAGATGGCAAGCCGATGGGAACGCGCCGGTGTGTGCGTCTTTGCAGGGTCAGCTGAGCTTCAATCGTCTATGGATGCGCTCCAGCGGTCGCCCCAGCCGCTGTCCTGGCGCACGCGGTCGATCTCGCGCCGGTCCCGCTTGGTCGGGCGGCCGGTGTGCAGGGCGGCCAGGCTGGCCGCGGGTTCGGGCGCGAGGCGGCGCTGCTCGGCCAGCTGCTCGCGCGTGGCGATGCTCTGGACGGTTTCCTCATACAGCTGCTGGGCCACGGGCGCCGGGCCGCGCATGCCGCTGAGGCCGCGCACGATGATTTCCTTGGGAATATTGCCCTGGCGCAACTGAATGCTGTCGCCGACGCGGATCTCGCGCGAGGCCTTGGCATTGGCGCCGTTGACGGTGACGCGGCCTTTGCCAATCTCCTCCACGGCCAGGCTGCGCGTCTTGTAAAACCGCGCACACCACAGCCATTTGTCCAGACGCATGGATGCAATTTCGCTCATATCGGTATTTTGCTCCCGGGATCGAACTTCCACTTAACTGGATTGCGGATTGTGCTCTGGAGCCTCGGCGCTGCACAGCGGCAGTTGCACGCGTGCCTGCAGGCCGCGCACCCGGCCCTGCGCATCCTGCAGATTGCGCAGCTCGATTTGGCCCCCCAGGGCCTGCACGATTTCCTGGCAGATGGCCAGGCCCAGGCCCGAGCCGCTGCGCGCGTTGCCCGCCGAAAAAGGCAGGAACAGGCGCTGGGCCAGCTCGTCGTCGATGCCGCTGCCGCTGTCTTCTATGCACAGCAGCGCCCGGCCCTGGTGCTGGCGCACATCCACCTGCAGATGGCCGCCCTGCGGCGTATGCCGGATCGCGTTGTGCAGCAGATTGCGGGTCAGCTCGCGCAGCATCCATTCATGGGCGGGCACGCAGCAGGCCTGGGTTTCGATGGCGAAATCCATGTCGTGGTTGGCGATCAGCGGCGAGAGCTCCAGTGCCGCGTCGCGCACCACCTCGTCGAGCCAGGCGGCGCTGAGGCCGGGTTGGGCGGAGTCTTCCTGGCGCAGCTGCTCCACCTTGGCCAGGGCCAGCATCTGGTTGGCCACGCGCGTGGCCCGGTCCACGGTATCGTCGATTTCATCGAAGGCCTGTGCGGGCGGCAGATCGCCGCGCTTGGCGGACTGCACCTGGGCCTTGAGCACCGCCAGCGGCGTGCGCAACTGGTGGGAGGCATCGCGTACAAAGCGCTGCTGGTTGTCGAGCAGGCGGCGCAGCCGCTCCATGGTCTGGTTGGTCGCATCCAGCAGCGGCTGCACTTCGCGCGGCGCCTCGGGGGCGTTGAGCGGGCTCAGATCGCCCTGTGCGCGCTCCTGCAGGTCCTGGCTGAGCTGGCGTATGGGCCGGGTCGCGCGCTGCACCACGATGATGACGATGAGCGCCACCACCAGCACCAGCAGGGCCTGGCGAATCAGCGTGTCGCGCAGAATCTGCAAGGCCAGGGTCTCGCGCAGCTCCAGGGTTTCAGCCACCTGTATCACGGCCATGCCGCGTCCGGTGGCGCTGGCCACGGGCTGCAGCAGCACGGCCACGCGCACCGGGTGATCGCGGAACTCGGCGTCATAGAAATCCACCAGCGCCGCATAGGGCGGACGCTGCGGAATCTTGCCGTGCCACATGGGCAGCTCTTCGAAGCCCGAGATCAGCTTGCCGTCCAGCGTGGAGACGCGGTAGAACATGCGGCTCTGGTTGTCGGCCTCGAAGATCTCCAGCGCCGAATAGGGCACGATGGCGCGCAGCTGCGCCTGATCGTCATAGCCGGTGACGCCTATCTGCTCGCTGATGCTCTTGGCCGATGCCAGCAGAGTCCGGTCGTAGGCGGTATGCAGCGAGGACAGGGTCTGCTGGTACAGGCTCCAGGCATTGAGGGCGATCAGCAGCAGCACCGGCAGCAAAATGCCGGTCAGCAGCAGGCGCCGCAAGGACCAGGGCGAGCGGCGCAGGGGCTGGCCCGTGCCGCCTGTCATGCCCCGCCCTCGGCCTTGATCAGATAGCCGAGCCCGCGCAGCGTGACCAGCTGCAGACCGGTGCCGGCGAGTTTCTTGCGCAGGCGGTAGGCCACCACTTCCACGGCCTCATACTGCACATCGGCCTCGCCGGGAAAGACCAGGCTGAACAGGCGCTCCTTGCTCACCGCATGGCCGGGCCGGGCCAGCAGCGCATGCATCATGGCCAGCTCGCGCGGCGTGAGCTCCAGCACGGCATCGTGCAGATAGAGCGCGCCGCTTTCTTTTTCGTAGCGCAAGGCCCCTAGCTGTATGGTCTCAGGGGCTGATTTGGGTGTGAAGCTGTCATGGCTGCGGCGCAGCAGAGCGCGCAGGCGGGCCTCGAGCTCGTCGAGATCGAAAGGCTTGGCCAGATAGTCATCGGCCCCGGCGTTCAGGCCCAGCACCCGGTCGCCCACGGTGCCGCGTGCCGTGAGGATCAGCACGGGCGTACGCAGGCCCTGGGCGCGCGCGCGCTCCAGTACCTGCAGTCCGTCCAGGCCAGGCAGGCTCAGGTCCAGCACCACGGCATCGGGCTCGCGCGCCAGCCAGTGGGCCAGGGCGCTGGGGCCGTCCGAGGCCACATTCACATGCATGCCGCGGCGCATCAGCGTGCGCTGCAGCGTGGTGCGCATGGCGGTGTCATCTTCAACAAGCAGCAATTGCATGGCGCCGAACATAGCACCCCGCTAGCCGATTGCCGGCCGGCCGCGAAAGTATCCCTGTCTATCTAGGGATTGCCCTAGGTTCTTGGACAGCTATTTGACAGGCAGGCTGTCCATCATCGGCGTCACCAACTACATAAGGAGTACACCATGCGTCGTGACATGTTTCTGAAGTCTCTGGCGGCCCTGGCTGCTGCCGGAGCCTTGCCCCTGTCGGCACAGGCGGCGGCTGCCATCAAGATGATGCTGCCGGCCAACCCCGGCGGCGGCTGGGACACCACGGGCCGCGCCCTGGGCAAGGCGCTGCAGGATGCGGGTGTGGCTTCCTCGGTCACGTACGACAACAAGGGTGGTGCGGCCGGCGCGATCGGCCTGGCCCAGTTCGTCAACGGCAGCAAGGGTGACTCCAACGCCATGATGGTGATGGGCGCGGTGATGCTGGGCGGCATCATCACGGGCAAGCCGCCCGTGAACCTGAGCCAGGCCACGCCTCTGGTGCGCCTGACCAGCGAGTACAACGTGTTCGTGCTGCCCGCCAACTCGCCCTACAAGAACATGGCCGAGGTGATCGCCCAGCTCAAGAAGGACCCCGGCTCCATCAAATGGGGCGGTGGTTCGCGCGGCTCCACCGAGCACATCGCGGCGGCCATGATTGCGCGCGAAGTGGGCGTGGACCCGGCCAAGATCAACTACGTGGCTTTCCGTGGAGGCGGTGAGGCGATCTCGGCCATCCTGGGCGGCAACGTCACCGTGGGCGGCAGCGGCTTCAGCGAGTTCGCCGAGTACATCAGCACCGGCAAGATGAAGCCCATCGGCGCGACCTCCGGCCAGCGTCTCAAGGGCGCGGCCGCCAGCATCCCCACGCTCAAGGAGCAGGGCATCAATGTGGAAATCGGCAACTGGCGCGGCGTCTACGGCGCTCCGGGCATCTCCAAGGCCCAGCGCGACGAGCTGATCGCCCAGATCGAGAAGGCCAGCAAGAGCAAGGCCTGGGCCGAGGCGCTGCAAAAGAACGACTGGACACCCGCATGGCTGGCCGGCGACGCCTTTGCCAAGTTTGTGGACGACGAGTTCGCCAGCCTGCGCGCCACCATGGCCAAGTCCGGCATGATCTGATGATCCATGGCCCTGGCCTCGCGGCCATGGCCTATCTCTCTTTCGCGGGGCGCGGGGGCGGCGCACACAGCTGCAGCCACCCATCTCTTCGCCGTCCCGCATGTTTTTCCATTGCACAGATGCATGGCTTGGCCGCAAGGCCAGGCCAGGGTTTGTGCAGCCCCGTGATGCGTGGGGGTTGCTGCGCCAGGGCCCGCAAGGCCAGGGCAGAGCCGCTCTGACGAGTTCCAAAAATCACTGAAATCAAGCAACTCCATTATGTCTGAGTCATTCCAAAATCTTGCCAAGGCCGCAGAGGCCGCGCAGGTTTCGGCCTATGCAGACCCTAGCGAGCCGCAAAGCCCCAATGTGCCGTCCAGCATGGTGCAGACCATCGTGGGCGGTGGCGTGCTGCTGGTCGCCGTGGGCCTGGCCGTGGGCGCGCTGCAGATCCCTGCCGATTCCGGCTACGGCGGCGTGGGCCCCAACTTCCTGCCCTGGCTGTGTGCCGCGGTGCTTGGCATCTGCGGTGCGCTGCTGGTCTGGGAAGCCCGAACCGGCGGCTTTCGCCATGCGGCCGATCCCGGCGGCCAGGCCAAGGCCGACCTCCTGCCCTTTGTCTGGGTATCGGCCGGCCTGCTGGTCAATGCCGCGCTGATTGCCAAGCTGGGCTTCATTTTCAGCTGTGCGCTGTGCTATGTGCTGGCCGTTCAGGGCCTGCGCCGCGCGGCCGGACAGACACAGGCCGGGGCCGTCGGCACCTGGGTGAAGGACGTTGTGACGGGCCTGCTGATTTCGGCGCCCGTGTTCTGGATGTTCACCAAGTTCCTGGCCATCAATCTGCCGGGCCTGACTGAGACAGGGTGGCTGTAATGGATATTTTCAACGCACTCATGGCCGGCTTTGCCACGGCCATCACACCCGTCAATCTGCTGTGGGCCCTGGTGGGCTGCGCACTGGGCACGGCCGTGGGCGTGCTGCCCGGCATCGGCCCTGCCGTGGCCGTGGCCATGCTGTTGCCGATCACCGCCAAGGTGGACGTGACGGCGTCCATGATCTTCTTCTCCGGCATCTACTACGGTGCCATGTACGGCGGCTCGACCACCTCCATCCTGCTGAACACGCCGGGTGAAACGGCTTCCATGGTCACGGCCATGGAAGGCAACAAGATGGCCAAGAGCGGCCGCGCCGGCGCCGCGCTGGCCACGGCTGCCATTGGCTCCTTCGTGGCCGGTACCTTTGCCACCGTGGTGGTGACGCTGTTCGCTCCCTATGTGGCCGACTTCGCCGTCAAGTTGGGACCGCCCGAGTACTTCATGCTGATGGTGCTGGCCTTCACCACCGTGAGCGCCGTGCTGGGCCAGAGCTCGCTGCGCGGCATGACCTCGCTGTTCGTGGGCCTGGCTGCGGGCCTGATCGGCATGGACCAGATCTCGGGTGCGGCCCGCTACACGGGCGGCCAGATGGAACTGCTGGACGGCATCGATATCGTGCTGGTGGCCGTGGGCCTGTTTGCCGTGGCCGAGGTGCTGTACGCAGCCATCTACGAAGGCAAGGTGGAAGAATCCCAGAACAAGCTGACCCGCGTCCATATGACCAAGCGTGACTGGAAGCGCTCCGTCCCCGCCTGGATTCGCGGCACGGTCATCGGTACGCCTTTCGGCTGTATTCCTGCCGGTGGCACCGAGATCCCGACCTTCCTCAGCTATGCCACTGAAAAGAAGCTGGCCAAGGGCGAGGACAAGGAAGAGTTCGGCAAGAGCGGCGCCATCGAAGGCGTGGCCGGTCCCGAAGCCGCCAACAACGCCACGGTGACGGCGGCCCTGATCCCGCTGCTGACCCTGGGCATTCCCACCAGCAACACCACGGCCGTGCTGCTGGGCGCGTTCCAGAACTACGGCATCAACCCCGGCCCGCAGCTGTTCACCAGCTCCGCGGCCCTGGTCTGGGCGCTGATCGCCTCGCTGTATATCGGCAATGTGATGCTGCTGGTGCTGAACCTGCCCATGGTGGGCCTGTGGGTCAAGCTGCTGAAGATCCCGCGCCCCCAGCTGTATGCGGGCATTCTGATCTTCGCCACCGTGGGTGCCTACGGCATGCGCCAGAGCGCTTTCGATCTGTTCCTGCTCTACGGCATCGGCGTGCTGGGCGTGATCATGCGCCGCTTCGACTTCCCCACGGCTCCCGTGGTGGTGGGCATGATCCTGGGCCCTCTGGCCGAAGCGCAGATGCGCAACGCGGTCTCCATCGGCGAAGGCAGCTGGATGATCTTCCTCCAGCGCCCCATGTCGCTGACGCTGGTCATCATCGTGCTGGCCGTGCTGATCGTTCCCCGAGTGCTCAAGCGCATCTCGGAGTCCAGGCCCGAGGCCCGGGAGGCCGCTATCGCCTGACACAGCTTTGCCAACCTGCCGCGGGGGCGTTACGCATGGAACCCGCTGCATTCACGTCCCTCGTTCATCACAGTGAACGGGGGATTTTTTTATGGCCGTCGGGCTTCGATTCGTTGCCGGGCGTTCGCCAGCGGCTCTCGCTGTGATCGCCGATGAGATCGGCTTTGCAGGGCTGCCCCGATGTCCGGGGCCCGCATTGCACCTACCATGGCCGGATGATGGAAATCAGCGCCACGGCAATCTCCGATCCCGCCGCCCGCATGCCGGGCCAAGGCCTGCCCATGGATGCCGATGGCATTTATGCGCTGGCGGCTCGCTCCATGTTTCAGCTGTTCTCGTCGATGAGCCAGGGCATGTTCCTGGTCGACAAGACCGGGCGCATTGTCTGGGTCAACCAGGGCTATGAGCGCTTTCTGCCCCGGCTGGGTGTGGCCTCGGTCGGCGATTTTCTGGGGCATATGGTGGAGGAGGTCATTCCCAATACCCAGATGCGCCGCGTGCTCGAGACCGGCCAGCCGGTGCTGATCGACCTGCTGACGAATGGCGCCGGTACCTTCGTGGTCAGCCGCCTGCCCTTGCAGGACGAGGACGGCGCCGTGCTGGGCGCCATAGGCATTGTGCTGTTCGATCAGCCCGAAACCACGCTGCAGCCGCTGATCAGCAAGTTTGCGCTGCTGCAGCGCGACCTCGACGAAGCCCGGCGCGAGCTCGCGGCCCAGCGCAGCCGCAGCCAGCGCGCCGCCACCCAGGGCGAGCGCCGCGCCAAGTACAGTTTTGCGAGCTTTGTAGGCAGCAGTCCCGCCGCCGTGGAAGTCAAGCGCCAGGCGCGGCGCGCGGCCCAGTCCATGAGCCCTGTGCTGCTGCTGGGCGAGACGGGGACCGGCAAGGAGGTGCTGGCCCACGCCATCCATGCGGCCTCGGCCCGCGCCGCCGGGCCGTTTGTCGGCGTCAACATCGCGGCCATTCCGGAAAGCCTGCTGGAGGCCGAATTCTTTGGCGTGGCTCCGGGGGCCTTCACGGGCGCCGAGCGCAAGCCGCGCGACGGTAAATTCAAGCTCGCCGACGGCGGTACCCTGTTCCTCGACGAGATCGGCGATATGCCGCCCAGCCTGCAGGCCAAGCTGTTGCGCGCCTTGCAGGAGGGCGAGATCGAGCCGCTGGGCTCGAACCAGATCGTGCGCTTCGATGCGCGTGTGGTGGCTGCGACATCGCGCGATCTGGCGCAGATGGTGCGCGACGGACAGTTTCGCGAAGACCTGTTCTACCGCCTGCATGTGCTGCCGATACGCGTGCCGCCGCTGCGCGAGCGCCGCAGCGACATTCCGGCGTTGGTGGAGGTGCTGGGCGAGGACCTGGCCCTGCGCAACGACATGCCGCCGCCCGAACTGGGCAGCGGGGCGCTGGAGCTGCTGGCGGTCCAGGCCTGGCGCGGCAATATCCGCGAGCTGCGCAATGTGCTGGAGCAGGCGGCCATGCGCAGCGATGATGCGAGTCTGGACGCGGCCCTGCTGGCCGAAGTGCTGCGCTCCTCGGGCGTGGAGCCGCTGACGCCGCATCCCGGCTGTGGGCCGTCGGTTCATGGCAGGGGGCCGCAGGATGGAGCCGGCCTGCTCAGGCCTCTGGCGGATCAGGTGGCCGAACTGGAGGCGCGCGCCATAAGGGCGGCGCTGGCGGCGCATGGCGGCAACAAGCTGGCCGTGGCCAGGGCGCTGGGCATTTCGCGCGCCAAGCTTTACGACAGGCTGGAACAGCTGAATCTTTGATCGATACATGCAACTCCAGGGAATACCCTGGGCAGCCAGGATTCGGTTTGTTTTTATAGTTATAAAAAATATCTAATTTCAAACCCGGAGACAGCATGGCGGTGGAACAAGGGCAGGTGTTGTGGCAACCCTCGCAGCAACAGATGGAGCAAAGCGGCCTCTGGCATTACATGGACTGGCTGCGCGCCAGCCGCGGCCGCGACTTCCGGGACTATGCGGCGCTGTGGCAGTGGTCGGCCACGGATGTAGCAGGCTTCTGGCGCTCCATCTGGGACTATTTCGCCATCCAGGCCGACGGCGATCCGACCGCGGTGCTCAGCACGCACAGCATGCCGGGCGCGCAGTGGTTTCCGGATACGGCGCTCAATTACGCCGAACATGTCTTCCGCCAGGCCACGGACTCGCGCCCGGCCATCATTGCGCGCTGCGAGGGGCAGCCGCCCCAGGAAATGGCCTGGCGGCAGCTGCAGCGCGATGTGGGCGCGCTGGCCGCGACCCTGCGCGGCCTGGGCATAGGGCGCGGCGACCGGGTCGTGGCCTATCTGCCCAATGTGCCGCAGACCGTGGTGGCGTTTCTGGCCTGTGCCAGCCTGGGCGCCGTCTGGTCCAGCTGTGCGCCGGAGATGGGGGTCTCCGTGGTGCTCGACCGTTTCCAGCAGATTGCACCCAAGCTGATCTTCGCCACCGACAGCTATGCCTATGGCGGCAAGCAGTTTGACCGCCGCGAAGTGCTGAGCGATGTGCTGCAAGGCCTGCCCGAAATCGCCCATGTGATCCATGTGCCCGGCCCCTTGTTTGGCCGGGATACGGAGCATGCATCTGTACCCTGGCGTAGCTGCATGAGCTGGCAGCAGGCGGTGCATGAAGAGGCCGAGCTGCAGTTCGAGCGCGTACCGTTCTCCCATCCGCTGTGGGTGGTGTATTCCTCGGGCACGACGGGCCTGCCCAAGGCCATGGTTCACAGCCACGGCGGCATCGTGCTCACCCATCTCAAGACCAACCGTCTGCAGCACGATGTGCGGCCCGGCGACCGCTTCATGTTCCTGGGCAGCACGGGCTGGATTGTCTGGAATCTGATGATAGGCAGCCTGCTGGCGGGCGCGACCGTGGTGCTGTCCGATGGCAATCCCACGGCGCCTAATGATGATGCGCTCTGGGACTTCATCGACCAATATCAGGTCAGCATCTTTGGCTGCGGCGCGGCTTTCCTCATCAAGAGCATGAAGGATGGCGTGCAGCCGGGCCGGGGCCGCAAGTTCGAGAAGCTGCGCGCCATCAATTCCACGGGCTCGCCGCTGCCGCTCGATGCCTATGCCTGGGTCTACGAGAACGTCAAGAGTGATCTCTGGCTGGCATCGATCAGCGGCGGCACCGACATCGCCTCGGGCTTTGTGGCCTGCGCTCCGATACTGCCCGTGAACGCTGGCGAGATCCAGTGCCGCGAGCTGGGCGTGGCCGCCCATGCCTTCAACGAGCAGGGCCAAGCCGTGGTCGGCGAAGTCGGCGAGCTGGTGATCACCGAACCCATGCCTTCCATGCCCGTGTTCTTCTGGAACGACGAGCAGGGCAAGCGCTACCACGACAGCTATTTCGATGTCTTTGCCGGCTGCTGGCGCCACGGCGACTGGATAGAGTTCAGCGAGCGCGGCACGGCCGTGATCTATGGCCGCTCGGACAGCACCATCAACCGCTTCGGCATACGCATGGGCACGGCTGAGATCTACCGTGTGGTCGAGGAGCTCGAGGCCGTCAAGGACAGCCTGGTGGTCGATCTCGAATACCTGGGCCGCCCGTCCTTCATGCCGCTGTTTGTGACCCTGGCTCAGGGCCAGACGCTGACGGACGAGCTGGTCGCCCAGATCAAGAACGCGATCAAGACCAAGGCCTCGGCCCGCCATGTGCCCAATGTGGTGGTGCAGGTGGCCGAGATTCCGCGCACCCTGAGCGGCAAAAAGATGGAGGTGCCCATACGCAAGCTGCTGCTGGGCGCCGAGGCGGCCCAGGTGGCCAGCCCCGATGCCATGGCCAACCCGTCCAGCATCGATTTCTTTATTCAATTTCGAGAGCAGGTGCCGCAGGCGTGACAAGCGCTTGAGGCCGATCTGACTCATTACCCCAAAGCAGGCTCACTCATGAATCATCAAGACCTGATCGCCATAGACTTTCATACCCATGCCGAGGTCAGCTGCCGCAACCCCTTTGACAGCTATGGCGAGGAGTACGACCGCGCGGCCGACAAATACTTCGGCAGCTCGCTGCGCCCGACGATTGCCGAGACCATCGCCTATTACCGCGAGCGCAAGATCGGCCTGGTGATGTTCACCGTGGACAGCGAGGCGCAGCTGGGCCGCCGCCGCATTCCCAACGAGGAGATTGCCGACGCCGCGCGCGAGAACAGCGACCTGATGATCGCCTTTGCCAGCATCGATCCGCACAAGGGCAAGATGGGCGCGCGCGAGGCCGAACGCCTGATCACCGAATGCGGCGTCAAGGGCTTCAAGTTCCATCCCACGGTCCAGGGTTTCCATCCCTATGACCGCATGGCTTGGCCCATCTACGAGGTCATCAACCACTACAAGCTGCCGGCCATCTTCCATACCGGCCACAGCGGCATAGGCAGCGGCATGAAGTGCGGCGGCGGCCTGCGCCTGGCCTACAGCAACCCCATGCTGCTCGACGACGTGGCCGTGGACTTCGGCGATATGCAGATCGTCATGGCCCACCCCAGCTTTCCCTGGCAGGACGAGGCGCTTTCGGTGGCACTGCACAAGCCCAATGTCTGGATCGACCTCTCGGGCTGGAGCCCCAAGTACTTCCCCAAGCAGCTGATCCAGTACGCCAACACCTTGCTCAAGGACCGCGTGCTGTTCGGCAGCGACTTCCCGCTGATCACGCCCGAGCGCTGGATGAAGGACTTCGAGGTCGCCGGCTTCAAGCCCGAAGTCATGCCCGGCATCCTCAAGGGCAACGCCGTGCGGCTGCTGGAGCTCGA
Organism: Comamonas guangdongensis; assembly: GCF_041079535.1. NCBI lineage: Bacteria > Pseudomonadati > Pseudomonadota > Betaproteobacteria > Burkholderiales > Comamonadaceae > Comamonas > Comamonas guangdongensis. The sequence continues at coordinate 13,043 of NZ_JBFYGN010000038.1, forward strand.
CGGCAAGCGCGATTGAGCGCGAGGGAAAAGGATCACGGAAGTGGTCCTTTTTTGTTTCCGGGCGCCTGCTTGATGCTGGTGCGTTCCTGTCTTGAAATCAGGCAATGTCTGATATTCAGGCATGAAGTGTCTGGATTCCGGTCAATTTGGCGCCTGTGTGGAGGCCGTCGGGGAGGGCGCAAGCTGGCATAAAGCCTGCTATCTCTGCAGCATACAAAGACAAGCGGACATACCGCCACAAGGAGACTACAGATGTTCAAGCCCAGCCTGCTGCAGGCCGCTGCTTTGGCGGCCATGGTGATCCAGCTTCCGGCCGCTCTGGCCCAGTCCGAGATACGCATCGCCCATGTCTACAGCAAGACCGGTCCGCTGGAGGCCTATGGCAAGCAGACCCAGGCAGGCCTGATGATGGGCCTGGAATATGCGACCGGCGGCACCATGGCGGTCGCGGGCAAGAAGCTGGTGGTGATCGAGAAGGACGACCAGGGCAAGCCCGACCTCGGCAAGAGCCAGCTGGCCACCGCGTACTCGGACGACAAGGCCGATCTGGCCGTGGGCCCCAGCGCTTCGGGCGTGGCGCTGGCCATGCTGCCCGTGGCCGAGGAGTACAAGAAGATACTGATCGTGGAGCCCGCCGTGGCCGATTCGATCACGGGCGACAAGTGGAACAAGTACATCTTCCGCACGGGTCGCAATTCCAGCCAGGATGCGATCGGCAATGCCGTGGCCATAGACAAGCCCGGCGTGACGATTGCGACGCTGGCCCAGGACAACGCCTTCGGCCGCGATGGCGTCAAGGCCTTCAAGGAGGCTGTCAAAAAAGGCAAGCTGGTGCACGAGGAGTACCTGCCCGCGGCCACGACCGACTTCACGGCCGGCGCCCAGCGCCTGATCGACAAGCTCAAGGACCAGCCGGGCAAGAAGATCATCTGGATCGTCTGGGCCGGCGCCGGCAATCCGTTCAAGATCGCCGACATGGATCTCAAGCGCTACGGCATCGAGATCGCCACGGGCGGCAACATCCTGCCCGCCATGGCGGCCTACAAGAACCTGCCTGGTATGGAGGGCGCGACCTATTACTACTACGGCATTCCCAAGAATCCGGTCAACGAGGCGCTGGTGTCCATGAACTACAAGCAGTTCAAGGCGCCGCCGGACTTCTTCACGGCGGGCGGCTTCTCGGCCGCCATGGCCATCGTCACGGCGCTCAAGAAGAGCAATGGCGATACCAAGGCGAATACGCTGATCAAGGCCATGGAAGGCATGAGCTTCGACACGCCCAAGGGCCAGATGACCTTCCGCAAGCAGGACCACCAGGCCATGCAGAGCATGTACCACTTCAGGATCAAGAACGATCCGACCTTTGCCTGGGGCGTGCCCGAGCTGGTGCGCGAGATCAAGCCTGAGGAAATGGATGTTCCCGTCCGGAACGGACGGTAACCACCCCCTGAGTCGCTGCGCGCCTTCCCCCTCTCTCTTCGGGAGGGGGACGACGCCATCGCCGCGAGGCGGCTCTTGCTCGGCGTCTCTGGCTTGGTCAGCGCGCGGGCAAGGTTCAGTTCACTTTTTGATAGCTGCATGCGCTTGTGTATAGGGCGCTAGGGGCTGTATTCGCCTATTTCTCATGCTGACCACAGACAAGCTCACCATTCGCTTTGGCGGCCATGTGGCGGTCAACGGCGTGACCTGCTCCTTCGAGCCGGGCACGCTGACGGCCATCGTCGGCCCCAATGGTGCGGGCAAGACCACCTACTTCAATCTGATCTCGGGGCAGTTGCGGGCCACCGAGGGCAGGGTGTCGCTGCAGGGGCGCGACCTCACGGGCCTGGCGCCTTCGGCGCGCACGCGCGCCGGCCTGGGGCGGGCCTTTCAGCTCACGAATCTGTTCCCGGCCCTGTCGGTGCTGGAGAACGTGCGCCTGGCCGTGCAGGCCACGCGCCAGGGTGCGCACCGGCGCGGCATGAATCTCTGGAGCATCTGGAGCGACCACCGCGCGCTGCTGGCGCGTGCACAGCAAATCCTGGAGCAGGTGGCGCTGTGGGCGCGGCGCGACGAGCCGGTCTCGGCCCTGCCGCATGGCGACCAGCGCAAGCTCGAGGTGGCGCTGCTCATGGCGCTGGAGCCGCAGGTCTATATGTTCGACGAGCCCACGGCGGGCATGAGCCATGACGAGGCGCCGGTGATCCTCGACCTGATACGCGAACTCAAGAAGGATCGCAGCAAGACCATTTTGCTGGTGGAGCACAAGATGGACGTGGTGCGCGAGCTGGCCGACCGCATCATCGTGCTGACCAACGGCACGCTGGTGGCCGACGGGCTGCCGGCCGAGGTGATCGCTTCGCCCGTGGTGCAGCAGGCATACCTGGGGCTGACGCCCCAGGATGCCGTTGGCGGCACTGAGGCTCCCCCCCATTCCGGCCTTCCCCCATCCGGGGGAAGGGGAGAGCAGCCATGAGCGAGCTACTGTTGGAGCTCCAGGGCGTGCACACCCATATCGGCGCCTATCACATCCTGCACGGCGTGGATCTGGCCGTGCCGCGCGGCGAGGTCACCATGCTGCTGGGCCGCAACGGTGCGGGCAAGACGACCACGCTGCGCACCATCATGGGCCTGTGGCAGGCCAGCCAGGGCAGCATCCGTTTCGGCCAGCAGGACATCACGCGCCTGGCCACGCCGGCGATTGCCCGGCTCAACATCGCCTATGTGCCCGAGAACATGGGCATCTTTGCCGATCTCACGGTCAAGGAAAACCTGGTGCTGGCCGCGCGCTCGGCCTCGAACGCGGCGCGCATGGACCGCTCACGCCTGGACTGGATCTATGAGCTGTTCCCGGCCGTGCAGAAGTTCTGGGACCACCCGGCCGGCAAGCTCAGCGGCGGGCAAAAGCAGATGGTGGCCGTGGCGCGCGCCATGGTCGAGCCGCGCGATCTACTCATCGTGGACGAGCCCAGCAAAGGCCTGGCACCGGCCATCATCAACAACATGATCGAGGCCTTTGCCCGGCTCAAGGCCTGCGGCGTGAGCATTTTGCTGGTCGAGCAGAACATTGCCTTCGCCAAGCGCCTGGGCGACGGCGTGGCCGTGATGGACAACGGCCGCGTCGTGTACGCGGGCCGCATGGCCGATCTCGCGGCCGACGAAGCGCTGCAGCAATCGCTGCTGGGACTGTCGCTATGAAACCCGGAAATTCAACACAAAATCGGCTCAAGCGCTTGCCGGGCATGCGCTGGCAGCTATGGATATGAAAGTTCACCGAAAAAAGCCGATGATGGGCCGGGACCTGGACTACAAGCCGCTGCTGCTGGTGCCGCTGCTGGCGCTGGCTACCTTGCCCCTGGTGGGCTCGCCCAGCACCTGGCTCACGCTGACGGTGGCGGGCCTGGCCATGGGCATGATCATCTTCATCATCGCCTCGGGCCTGACGCTGGTGTTCGGCCTCATGGACGTGCTCAACTTCGGCCACGGCGTGTTCATCGCGCTGGGGGCCTTCGTCGCCACCAGCGTGCTCGGCGCCATGGGCGACTGGACGGGCTCGGCACAGCTGTGGCGCAACCTGGTGGCCGTGCTGCCGGCCATGGTGGTAGCCATGCTGGTGGCGGGTGCCCTGGGCCTGGCCTTCGAGCGCTTCATCGTGCGGCCCGTCTATGGTCAGCATCTCAAGCAGATCCTCATCACCATGGGCGGCATGATCATCGGCGAGGAGCTGATCAAGGTCATCTGGGGTCCGCAGCAGATTCCGTTGCCGCTGCCCGAAGCCATGAAGGGCGCCTGGCTGCTGGGCGAGGCGGCCGTGGAGAAATACCGGGTCTTCGCCGTGCTGGTGGGGACCGCCGTGTTCGCGGTGCTGGCCTGGACGCTGGCACGCACCAAGATCGGCCTGCTGATCCGCGCCGGCGTGCAGGACCGCGAGATGGTCGAGTCCCTGGGCTACCGCGTGCGCCGATTGTTCGTGGCGGTGTTCGTCGCGGGCTCGGCCCTGGCCGGCCTGGGCGGCGTGATGTGGGGCCTGTACCAGCAGAACGTGGTGGCGCAGATGGGCGCCCAGGTCAATGTGCTGATCTTCATCGTCATCATCATCGGCGGTCTGGGCAGCACGGGCGGCGCGCTGATCGGTGCGCTGCTGGTAGGGCTGATGGCCAACTACACGGGCTTCCTCGTGCCCAAGGTGGCGCTGTTTTCCAATATTGCGCTCATGGTGGCCGTTCTGCTGTGGCGGCCCCAGGGCATCTATCCGGTCGCCAATCGCTGAAGGAGAGGAAACCGAATGCTCAACCGTTTGCTCTCCGGCGACCTGCCGCGCAGCCGCGTGCTGGCCGTGATGCTGCTGGCCATCTTCGCGGGCCTGGCCGTGGCGCCGTTTTTCTTTCCCGGCGTCAAGGCACTCAATGTGGCGGCCAAGGTGCTGATCTTCGTGGTGCTGGTGGCCAGCTTCGACCTGCTGCTCGGCTATACCGGCATCGTGAGCTTTGCCCACACCATGTTCTTCGGCATAGGCGCCTATGGCGTGGCCATTGCCTCCACGCGCCTGGGCGCGGGCTGGGGCGCTCTGGCCGCGGGGCTGGGCGGCGCGCTCGTGGTCTCGCTGCTGCTGTCGCTGGCCATAGGCCTGTTCTCGCTGCGCGTGCGCGCCATCTTCTTCGCCATGATCACGCTGGCCGTGGCCGCGGCCTTTCAGACCCTGGCTTCGCAGCTGTCGGACTGGACCGGGGGCGAGGACGGCCTGACCTTCAAGATGCCCGAATGGCTGTCGCCCAGCTTCGAGCCTTTCGAGAACGATATCTTCGGCGTGACCATCGACGGCAAGATCCTCAGCTACTACCTGCTCTTCGTCGTGGCCGTGGCCCTGGTGCTGATGCTGCTGCGCATCGTCAATTCGCCGTTCGGCCGCGTGCTGCAGGCCATCCGCGAGAACGAATTCCGTGCCGAGGCCATTGGCTATCGCGTGGTGGTCTACCGCACCACCTCCAGCGTGCTGTCGGCCCTGTTCGCCTGCGTGGCCGGTGCCATGCTGGCCGTCTGGCTGCGCTACAACGGGCCCGATACCTCGCTCTCGTTCGAGATCATGATGGACTGCCTGCTCATCGTCGTGATCGGCGGCATGGGCACCATCTACGGCGCGGTGATCGGCTCCGTCGTGTTCCTGATCGCCCAGAGCTATCTGCAGGACCTGCTGCGCCTGGCCAGCGAGGCCGGCAGCAGCCTGCCCTGGCTGGCTGCGCTGCTGTCGCCCGACCGCTGGCTGCTGTGGCTGGGCCTGCTGTTCGTGCTCTCGGTCTATTACTTCCCCACGGGTGTCGTGGGGCGGCTGCGTTCCCCGCGCGCTCCATCCTGAGGGGCGCCAGTTCTCGTGCTTGCAATACAACTACCCAAGGAGAGGCTATGCGAGTGAGTTTGAGGAATCGGCGGATGACCATGCGTTGGGCGCTGACGGCCCTGTCCGCAGCCGCGCTGGCGGCCTGCGGCGGCGGCTCGCCGTCCAACGAGCTGCCCCGGGGCATCAAGGAAATAGGCACCACGCAGTATCCGGCCGCGACCGTGGGTACGGGCACCACGGCGGCCGCGCAGGACCTGCTCACGGGTGGCATAGGCAAGACCGGCCTCGGCGCCGCGGCTCCTCCGGCCTATGCCGACCCGGCCAATCCCACGGCAGCCGAGCTGCGCCGCAATGCGCTGTATTCCAACTACCGCGGCATTCTCGACCCCTCGGCCAATGGCGGCTATGGCCTGCTGTACGGGCCCAATGTCACGGCCCAGGGCCAGGTGACGGCCGGCGAGGGGCTGATTCCCGGCCGCGAATCGGTGGCCGTGCTCGACGACGGCACGGGCCGCAAGCAGACCGTGATTGCCGTGCTGGTGCCAGACAGCTTCAACCCCGGCAACCCCTGCATCGTGCTTGGCCCCTCGTCGGGCTCGCGCGGTGTCTACGGCGCCATAGGCACGGCCGGCGAATGGGGGCTCAAGAAGGGTTGCGCCGTGGCGCTGACCGATGCCGGCAAGGGCGTGGGCCTGCACAATCTGGCCGACGATACGGTGAACAAGATTGACGGCACCCGCGCCACGCGCACGGCCGCAGGCATGCTGAGTATTTTTGCCGCCAGCCTCAGCGATGCAGCACGTGCGGCCTACAACGCGGCCTTTCCGAACCGCATCGCCATCAAGCATGCGCACTCCCAGCAAAACCCCGAAAAGGACTGGGGCCGGGACACGCTGGCCGCGGGCCGCTACGCTCTGTATGTGCTGAACGCACGCTACGGCACGGTCGCGAATCCCGTGCCTTTCACGCGCTCCAACACCCTGGTGATCGCGGGCTCGGCCTCCAATGGCGGGGCGGCTTCGCTGCGTGCGGTTGAGCAGGATGACGACGGCCTTATCGACGGCGTGGTGGCGTCCGAGCCCGTGACCGAGATGCCGACCCGGGCTGGCTACGGAGTCCAGCTCGGCGGCGTGGCTGTGCCGGGCTACGGCAAGACCCTGGCCGAGTACACCACCTACGGCAACATCTACCAGCCCTGTGCGGCGCTGGCGCCGGCCGCGGCGCTGACGGAGTCATCGCTCTACAACTACATAGGCTCCGCCAACATGACGGCCCGTGCCAATGCGCGCTGCGACGGCCTTGCGGCCAAGGGCCTGGTCAGCGGGGCGACCCGGGACGACCGCGCCACCGACGCGCTGAACAAGCTGCACGCCTTTGGCTGGACGGCCGAGAACGACAGCATGCACAACGCTCACTACGGGCTGGGCAACGGTCCGATTCTCTCGGCCATGTACACCATGGCCTATGGCCGCTTTGCGGCCAACGACAATCTGTGTCGCGCCAGCTTTGCCGCGGTCAATGCCTCGGGCGACGTGGTGGCGGCGACACCCACGGCGCTGGCGCAGAGCTTCGCCACGGCCAATGGCACGGCCAACGGTACGCCGGCGGCCGTGGTCTACAACGACTCGGTGGGTGGGGCCAAGGCCTGGCAGTTCGCGGTGTCGCCATCCACGGGCGTGGCCGACTTCGGTCTGGACAATGCACTGTGCCAATATGCGCTGGTCAGTGGCCTGGATCCGGTCAGCGGCGCAGCGCTGACGGCCGCCAGTACTCCGACCAAGGCACAAAGCGATGCGGTGCGCGTCGGCGTGGCCGAGGTGCTGCATAACGCCAATCTGCGCGGCAAGCCGGCCATCATCGTGGCCGGCCGCAGCGATGCGCTGGTGCCGGTCAACAACAATGCGCGCGCCTATACGGCGCTGAACCGCACGCTGGAAGGGGCATCGAGCCGGCTGCGCTATATCGAGGTGCTCAACGGCCAGCATTTCGACGCTTTTCTGCCGTTCCCGGGCTTCGATACGCGCTTCGTTCCGCTGCATCCGTACTTCAACCAGGCCATGGATGCGATGTATGCCTATCTGAAGTCGGGCACAGCCCTGCCGGCCAGCCAGGTGGTGCGTACCACGCCACGCGGCGGCACGCCCGGGGCGGCTCCGGCCATCACGGCCGCCAACGTGCCGCCGTTCGCGAACCTGCCGGCCCAGGCCGACCAGATCGGCTTCAGCGGCAGCAGCTTGAACGTGCCGAACTGAGCGTCGCCGTCCTTAGCCGGCACCGGGGCCTTGGCAGGCTCGGTGCCGGGCTCAGGCTCCGCCCGCCCACTCCATTCATGCAATTGTTTTTGAGACACACCATGCAACCGCGCTCCTGTTATGCCGTCTGCGCCGGCTATGAAATCCACTACATGGACTGGCAGCCGGCCGGCGAACCCGTGGCCACGGTGATCGCCTGGCATGGCCTGGCCCGAACGGGCCGCGACATGGATGCGCTGGCGCAATTCCTGGCCGGCCAGGGTTACCGCGTGATCTGCCCCGATACCCTGGGCCGGGGCCTGAGCCAGTGGAGCCGGGCGCCCGGCGAGGAATACAGCCTGCGCTTTTATGCGCGACTGGCGCGCGAGCTCATGGATGGGCTGGCGCTGGAGCAGGTGCACTGGGTGGGCACCTCCATGGGCGGGGCCATAGGCACGGTCTGCGCCTCGGGCCTGTTCGAACCCGAACTCAAGCAGCGCATTCTCACGCTCACGCTCAACGACAATGCGCCCGAGCTGGCCGCGGCCGCGCTCGCGCGCATCAAGGCCTATGCGGGCCAGCCGCCGGTCTTTGCCACCGTGGCCGAGCTGGAGGCCTTTTTCCGCTCGGCCTACAAACCCTATGGCTGGCTCAGCGAGGCCGAGTGGCGCAAGCTCACCGAGACCGGCACGCGCCGTACCGACGACGGCCGCGTGACGCCGCACTACGATCCGGCCATGATCCAGCAGTTCACTGCGCACGATAACGACTACCTGATCTGGGAGCATTACGACGCGCTGTCGATTCCGGTGCTGCTGCTGCGCGGCGTGGAGTCGGACCTGGTGCTCAAATCCGTGGCCGAGCGCATGCGGGGCCGCGGCCCCGGCGCCAGAGGATTGCTGACCTGGCTTGAAATTGAGGGCTGCGGCCATGCGCCGGCCCTCAATGTGCCGGCGCATTTCGATGCCGTGCTGGCCTGCCTGCGTCAATAATCGTGGTGCAGATAGGCGGCCTGCTTGGGCAGGCGCAGGCTGACGAAGAAGGCCAGCACCATCATTGCACTCACATACCAGAAGAAGGCGTTTTCATGGCCCAGGGTCTTGAGCCCCAGCGCCACGTATTCGGCCGAGCCGCCGAAGATCGCATTGGCGATCGCATAGGCCAGGCCCACGCCCAGCGCGCGCACCTCGGGCGGGAACATCTCGGCCTTCACGATGCCGGACACCGAGGTGTAGAAGCTCACGATCAGCATCCCTGCCGTGATCAGCAGAAAGGCCGGCAGCGGGCTTGAGACATGCTTGAGTGCGGTCAGGATGGGCACGGTGAACAGGGCACCCAGGGCGCCGAACAGCATCATATTGGTGCGCCGGCCTATGCGGTCCGAGAGCATGCCGAACAGGGGCTGCACGCACATGAAGACCAGCAGCGCGAAGGTCATCACATAGCTGGCGGTCTTGATGGGCAGGTGTACCGTGTTGACCAGGTACTTCTGCATATAGGTCGAGAAGGTATAGAAGATCAGCGAGCCGCCGGCCGTGTAGCCGAGCACGGTGAGGAAGGCTGCCTTGTGGTGGTGCAGCAGGCCGCTGATGGTGCCGGCCTCGGCCGTGCTCCTGGCGGCCTCGGTCTGGGTTTCGTGCAGCGTGCGGCGCAGCAGCAGCGCGACCACGGCCGCGATGGCGCCGCAGACGAACGGAATGCGCCAGCCCCAGGCCTTGAGCTCGGCCTCGCTGAGCCAGGCCTCGAGGATGACGATGACCAGCACGGCCAGCAGCTGCCCGCCTATCAGGGTCACGTACTGGAACGAGGAGAAAAAGCCGCGCTGGCCGCGCAGCGCGACCTCGCTCATATAGGTGGCCGTGGTGCCGTACTCGCCGCCCACGGACAGGCCCTGGAACAGCCGGCATACCAGCAGCAGAAACGGCGCCCAGGCGCCGATCTGGCTGTAGGTGGGCAGGGAGGCGATCACCAGGGAGCCTGCGCACATCATGGTGACCGAGGTCAGCAGCGCGATCTTGCGGCCCAGCCGGTCGCCTATGCGCCCGAACAGCCAGCCGCCTATGGGGCGCATCAGAAAGCCCGCCGCGAACACGCCCGCGGTATTGAGCAGCTGGGCCGTGGGGTCGGACTTGGGGAAGAACGAGGGCGCGAAATACAGCGCCGAGAACGCGTAGACATAGAAGTCGAACCACTCGACCAGATTGCCCGAGGAGGCCGCCATGATGGCAAACACCCGGTGGCGTTTTTCCTCGCGTGTATAGGCGCGCGGTGCGGGCGGGTCGGCCTGTGCTTGGGCGGGCAGCGTGCTGTTGTATGACTGTTGCATGGACGGCCTCCGGCCAGAACCAGCGGACCGGGATCTGTGGCCGGCCATGGCCCTGCGCCGACCATCTTGCACCCGCGCCGCCGGCCTTGGCTGTCGGTCGATTGCCTGTGTGCGCATCGGAGCCGGCAAGGACCACGCGATTCAACCCTGGCGCAGCAGGGATGTGGCGGCGGCGCTAGCATGGCGCGCATGCGGCGAGGTGGCTGCAATCAGCCTGGAGTTGAGACCATGGGTTTTCTGGTGGATCTGATTCGGGAATACGGCCTGGGCATCGTGTTCCTCAATGTGTTCGTGGAACAGCTGGGGGCGCCGGTGCCGGCCTATCCCGTGCTGGTGGTCACGGGCGCTCTCGAAGGCACGAGCTGGGCCAGGCTGGGCTGGCTCACGGCCCTGGCCGTGGCGGCGGCCTTGCTGGCCGATGTGATCTGGTACCAGGCCGGCAAGGCATACGGCCACCGCGTGCTGGGCCGCATCTGCCGCATCTCGCTGTCGCCCGATGCCTGCATACGCCAGACCGAATCGGTCTACGGCCGCTGGGGCGCCAGGTCCCTGCTGGTGGCCAAGTTCGTACCGGGTTTCGCCTCGATTGCCAGCGCGCTGGCCGGCGTGGTGGGCACGCCGCTGCGCACCTTTGTGCTGTTCGACACACTGGGCGCGCTGATCTGGGTAGGGTCGGCCGTGTTTCTGGGCTCGCTGTTCGCCTCGACCGTGGAAGATCTGCTGGAGGTGCTGACGGCCCTGGGCAAATGGGGGCTGCTGCTGCTGATCCTGGCTTTTGCGGTGTTCGTGGCGCGCAAATGGTGGCAGCGCCACCGCGTGGCGCGCTCGCTCAAGATGCCGCGCATCTCCGTGGCCGAGCTCGCGGGCCTGCATGCCCAGGGCATACACCCCACGGTGATCGATGTGCGCGAGCCCATGCTGTTCGACCAGGCGCATATCCCCGGAGCCAAGCCCTGGCTGCGCTGCATGGAGCAGGGCAAGCCCGCCTATGAAAAGCTGCTGCCGCGCGAGCAGCATGCCAACGGCCTGGTGGTTTATTGCGACTGTCCCAACGAGGTGTCCGCGGCGCGCGTGGCCAAGCAGCTGCAGCGTGCGGGATTTTCCAATGTGCGGCCGCTGGTGGGGGGGCTGTCGGCCTGGGAAGCGGCGGGCCTCGATGTGGAGGCCGTGCCGGATCGGGTGGTGGACGCCAGGGTCTGAGCGGGCCGGCCAAGGACTGCCGAGCAATAAAAAAGGCTATGTCCCCGTTGAGTGTGGAAAAACGCCGATAGCCGCGAGGAGCATGGCTTGCGGGGTTGGCAGG
>NZ_JBFYGN010000039.1:0-22236 GCF_041079535.1 Comamonas guangdongensis
CTGGAGCGGGAAAACGGGTTCGAACCGTCGACCTATACCTTGGCAAGGTATCGCTCTACCAACTGAGCTATTCCCGCTTATCCATCGAAGCCCAACATTGTACAACGTTGTTTGCTGCGATGGATCGAATTGTAGCGCACTTCTGAAGCTCTTCAGAAAAAACGCCACATTTTTCATAAAACTGCCTGTCAGTGCTTCACCGCAGGCTCGCCGGGCTTGGCGTCGGCAGCGGCCACGGCGGCCGCAACTTCCTCGTCCGTCAGAGGCTGGGGCTCGCACTCCAGGGCCACCTTGAGCACCTGATCGATCCACTTGACGGGCACGATCTCCAGGCCGCTCTTGACGTTGTCCGGAATCTCCTGCAAATCCTTGACGTTTTCCTCGGGAATCAGCACGGTCTTGATGCCGCCGCGCAGCGCAGCCAGCAGCTTTTCCTTGAGGCCGCCGATGGCCGTGACCTCGCCGCGCAAGGTGATCTCGCCCGTCATGGCCACATCGGCGCGCACGGGGATGCCCGTCAGAGCCGAGACAAAGGCCGTCGTCATGGCGGCGCCAGCGCTCGGACCGTCCTTGGGCGTCGCACCGTCGGGCACGTGCACGTGGATATCCTTCTTCTCGAAGGCCTCGTCCTTGATGCCCAGCATGCGAGCACGGCTGCGCACCACGGTACGGGCGGCTTCCACGGACTCCTTCATCACATCGCCCAACGAACCGGTACGGGTGATAACGCCCTTGCCGGGCATGATGGCGGCCTCGATGGTCAGCAGATCGCCGCCGACCTCGGTCCAGGCCAGTCCCACGACCTGGCCGACCTGGTTGTTGTGCTCGGCGCGGCCGTAGGTGTACTTGCGCACGCCCAGGTAATCCGGAAGGTTGTCGGCCGTGACGACGACGGTGGGCTCCAGCTTCTTGAGCTGCAGGCCCTTGACGACCTTGCGGCAGATCTTGGAGAGCTCGCGCTCCAGCGAGCGCACGCCGGCTTCACGGGTGTAGTAGCGCACGATGTCGCGGATCGCCGACTCGTTCACCTCCAGCTCGCCCTCCTTCACACCGTTGTTGGTGAGTTGCTTGGGCAGCAGATAGCGCATGGCGATATTGGTTTTCTCGTCTTCGGTATAGCCCGACAGACGGATCACCTCCATACGGTCCAGCAGGGCCGAAGGAATGTTCATGGAGTTCGAGGTGGCCACGAACATCACGTCGGACAGGTCGAAATCGACCTCCACATAGTGGTCGCCGAACTTGTTGTTCTGCTCGGGGTCCAGCACCTCCAGCAGGGCGCTCGAGGGATCGCCGCGGAAGTCCATGCCCAGCTTGTCGATCTCGTCCAGCAGGAACAGCGGATTGCGCGTGCCCACCTTCTCCAGGCTTTGCAGCACCTTGCCCGGCATGGCGCCGATATAGGTGCGGCGGTGGCCGCGGATCTCGGCCTCGTCGCGCATGCCGCCCAGCGCCATGCGCACGTATTTGCGCCCCGTAGCCTTGGCAATGGACTGACCCAGCGAGGTCTTGCCCACGCCGGGGGGCCCCACGAGGCACAGGATCGGTGCCTTGACCTTGTCCACGCGTTGCTGCACGGCAAGATATTCGAGAATGCGGTCCTTGACCTTTTCGAGGCCGAAGTGGTCCTCGTTGAGCACGGTCTCGGCATTGGTCAGATCGTGCTTGATCTTGGTCTTCTTGCTCCAGGGCAGGCCGGTGAGCACGTCGATGTAGTTGCGCACCACCGAAGCCTCGGCCGACATGGGCGACATGAGCTTGAGCTTCTTGAGTTCGGCCTCGGCCTTCTTGCGCGCTTCGACGGGCATCTTGGCGAGCTTGATCTTCTTCTCGATCTCCTCGATGTCGGCGCCCTCTTCACCCTCGCCCAGTTCCTTCTGAATGGCCTTGACCTGCTCGTTCAGATAGAAGTCGCGCTGGTTTTTCTCCATCTGGCGCTTGACGCGGCCGCGGATGCGCTTGTCGACATTGAGGATATCGACCTCGCGCTCGAGCTGCTCGAACAGGTTTTCGAGGCGCTCCTTGATGTCCACCGAATCCAGCACCGCCTGCTTGTTCTCGAGCTTGAGCGGCAGGTGGGCGGCAATGGTATCCACCAGGCGGCCCGCATCGTCGATGCTGGCGATGGAGGTCAGGATTTCCTGCGGAATCTTCTTGTTGAGCTTGACGTACTGGTCGAACTGCTGGGTTACCGCACGGCGCAGGGCTTCGATTTCGCTTTGCTCGTGAGCGCCATCCTCGGGCTCTACGGAGGTGACGGAGGCCGTGAAGTGCGACTCCTCGTCCTGAACCTGCTTGACCAGTGCGCGCTGCTGGCCCTCGACCAGCACCTTCACCGTGCCGTCGGGCAGCTTGAGCATCTGCAAAATGGTGGAAACGCAGCCCACTTCGAACATGTCTTCCGCGACGGGCTCATCCTTGGAGGCCGTCTTCTGTGCCACCAGCATGATGCGGCGGTCGCCTTCCATGGCCAGCTCCAGAGCCTTGATGCTCTTGGCACGCCCCACGAACAGCGGAATTACCATATGCGGGAACACCACCACATCGCGCAAAGGCAGCAGCGGCAGGTCCAGCTCGGTAGAAGGCAAAGGGGTTTGTCCAGACATAGGTATCCTCGGTTTCTCAGCGGAAGATGGTCCGCCTACCGGTGTATTTCAACCCCTTGCTACAAATTGTTTTTGCAGCGTCAGGGGCATTGCCTTTCAGCCTGCTGCAGCAAGGCGGTCATCTCTCTCGACCACCTTGCATGCCAGCACAGTATCAAGCCTTTTTGGCGGCTTCGCGATAAACCAGCAAAGGCTCTTTGCCATCCTCGATGGTGGCTTCCTCCACCACCACTTTTTCCACGTTCTGGGCCGTGGGCAACTCGAACATGGTGCCGATCAGCGCCTGCTCGACGATGGAGCGCAGGCCGCGGGCACCCGTCTTGCGCGCCAGTGCCTTGCGGGCGATCGCCTTCAGGGCCGCGGGGCGGATCTCGAGTTCCACGCCCTCCATGGCCAGCAGCTTGCTGTACTGCTTGACCAGAGCATTCTTGGGCTCAGTCAGGATCTGCACCAGAGCATCTTCACTGAGTTCGGCCAGGGCCGTAACCACGGGCATGCGCCCCACCAGTTCGGGAATGATGCCGAACTTGATCAGATCCTCGGGCTCGATCTCCTGGAAGACGTCCGAAATCGAGCGCTGCTTCTTGCTCTTGACCGAGGCGCCAAAGCCAATGCCCGAGGCTTCGGTACGGTTTTCAATGACCTTCTCCAGGCCCGCAAACGCACCGCCGCAGATGAACAGGATGTTGGTGGTATCGATCTGCAGGAAGTCCTGGTTCGGATGCTTGCGCCCACCCTGTGGCGGAATGCTGGCCATGGTGCCTTCGATCAGCTTGAGCAGAGCCTGCTGCACGCCCTCGCCCGAGACATCACGTGTGATGCTGGGGTTGTCGGACTTGCGCGAAATCTTGTCGATCTCGTCGATGTAGACGATGCCGCGCTGGGCGCGCTCCACGTCGTACTCGCAGCTTTGCAGCAGCTTCTGGATGATGTTCTCGACGTCCTCACCCACATAGCCGGCCTCGGTCAGCGTGGTGGCATCGGCCATCACGAAAGGCACGTTGAGCTGGCGCGCCAGCGTCTGGGCCAGCAGCGTCTTGCCCGAGCCCGTGGGGCCGATCAGCAGGATGTTGCTCTTGGCCAGCTCCACCTCGTCCTTGCCGGCCTTGTCCTTGTGGCGCAGACGCTTGTAGTGGTTGTAGACCGCCACGGCCAGCGTACGCTTGGCCTGTTCCTGACCGATCACGTAGTTGTCGAGATTGGTCTTGATCTCTGCGGGCGTAGGCAGATCACCGCGACCTTCCTTGGCATCGGCTGCAGGCTGCTCGTCACGAATGATCTCGTTGCACAGATCGATGCACTCGTCGCAGATGAAGACGGAAGGGCCAGCGATCAGCTTTTTGACCTCGTGCTGGCTTTTGCCGCAGAAGGTGCAATACAAATTCTTTTCGGTGGAAGAGCCTTTTTTGTCGGCCATGGGGGCAGTGCCTCGTTACGAAAAAACGAAAATTAATGATAACCAAAGACAAGGCGGCGCTGCCCTTCAGGGACAAACGCCGCCATGCAAGTTCCGGCAGCATGCGGCACGCTTCCGGCTTTCCGATTGCAGACGCCTCATAACCCAGACCAGATCTGGGCTAGGCGCTACAGTTTCAAGAACGCTTGCTGATGACCTGGTCCACCAGGCCGTAGTCCTTAGCCTCTTCGGCAGAAAGGAAATAGTCGCGCTCGGTGTCGCGCTGGATGCGATCCAGAGGTTGACCGGTGTGATCGGCCAGCAGCTTGTTCAGGCGCTCGCGGGTCTTGAGGATCTCGCGCGCGTGGATCTCGATCTCGGTCGCCTGGCCGCGTGCACCGCCCAAAGGCTGGTGGATCATGACCTGGGCATTGGGCAGTGCGTAACGCTTGCCCTTGGCACCGGCGGACAGCAGGAAGGCGCCCATGCTCGCAGCCATGCCCGTGCACAGCGTGGACACATCGGGCTTGATGAAATTCATGGTGTCGAAAATCGCCATGCCGGCCGTGACGCTGCCGCCCGGAGAATTGATATAGAAGGAAATATCCTTGTCAGGATTTTCGCTTTCCAGGAACAGCAACTGGGCCACCACCAAATTGGCGGTCTGGTCGTTGACCTCACCCACCAGGAAAATCACGCGCTCCTTGAGCAGACGCGAATAAATGTCGTAAGAGCGCTCACCGCGACCCGACTGTTCAATGACCATGGGCACCATGCCCAAACCCAATGTATCCAATGCGCTCATGTTTTCTCCAGTGCTATGCGCCTACTGTAGCCGCATTCTGAAAAGAAAATGGGGCTTGCGCGTGAAAGCACAAGCCCCACCATTCAACTTATCGGCACCTGCCCTAGGGCAATCACCGACAAAAGCTCAGCCTATCAGGCCTGGCCCATCAGTTCTTCGAAGGACACCGCCTTGTCCGTCACCTTGGCCTTGCCCAGCACGAATTCGGTCACGTTGTTTTCGATCACCACGGCTTCCACTTCGGCCAGGCGGTTGCGGTCGCCGAAGTACCAGCGCACCACGTCCTCGGGCTTCTCGTAGCTGGAGGCCAGTTCTTCCACATGGGACTTGATCTGCTCGGCCGTGGCTTGCAGGTTGTTGGTCTTGACCAGCTCGGCCACCACCAGACCCAGGCGCACGCGGCGCTCGGCCTGGGGCAGGAAGATGTCTTCGGGGATCTCGGCCTTGGCCGCATCCTTGATACCGCGCTGCTGCAGCTCGGCGCGTGCGCCTTCCAGCAGACGACCGACTTCGGCTTGCACGGAAGCCTTGGGCAGGTCCAGTTCGGCCACGGACACCAGGGCGTCCATCACGGCCTGCTTGTTACGGCCTTGAACGCGGAACTTCACTTCGCGCTCCAGGTTCTTCTTGATGTCGTCGCGCAGGGCAGCCACCGAGCCGCCTTCCACGCCCAGAGTCTTGACGAATTCTTCGTTCACTTCGGGCAGGTTGGGAGCTTCCACCTTCTTGACGGTCACCAGAAAGTCGGCGGTCTTGCCAGCCACATCGGCGCCGTGGTAGTCAGCGGGGAAAGCCAGGGGGAAAGTCTTGGACTCGCCGACCTTCATGCCGCGGGTCGCATCTTCGAATTCCTTGAGCATCTGGCCTTCGCCAACCAGGAACTGGAAGTCTTCGGCCTTGCCGCCGGAGAAAGTTTCGCCGTCGATCTTGCCTTCGAAGTCCACGGTCACGCGGTCGCCGTCGGCAGCGGCTTCACCGGCAGCGCGCTCGGTGAAGGTGCGGCGCTGCTTGCGCAGGATGTCCACGGTCTTGTCGATGGCGGCATCGTCCACGTTGGCGGACAGCTTTTCCACTTCGGCAGCGGCCAGATCGCCGATCTTGACTTCGGGCATCACTTCGAACACGGCTTCGAATTGCGCTTCGCCTTCGGGAGCACCTTCCTTTTCGGTGATCTTGGGCTGACCGGCAACGCGCAGTTCGGCTTCGTTCACGGCAGCGGCAAAAGCCTCGCCCACCTTGTCGTTGAGCACTTCGTACTGCACGGAATAGCCATAACGCTGGGCCACCACGCTCATGGGCACCTTGCCGGGACGGAAGCCGTCCATCTTCACGGTGCGTGCCACCTTCTGCAGGCGAGCATCAACTTCGGACTGGATTGCCGACAGGGGCACGCTCAGCGTGATCTTGCGCTCGAGCTTTTCAAGAGTTTCAACGTTAACGGCCATGATTTTTCCTAAGAGGGATGAGGACCGTGCAGATTGCCGTGCAACCCGCACCGTATTGCGCAAAGTCACGGTGCGCGCATGTCTTGCGGCATGCGGCACCACAGTTTTTCCGGAGCCTGCTGCGCTGATAAGCCCCAGGCATCTGGCGCTGGGCAGTTGAACAAATCAGGTACAGGCGAAGCCGACCATTATAACGAGGCGCCGCGCAGCCTCCACCATCGGGCATCAGGGGTTTGCCTGAAAAGGCTGACGCCGCTGCCGCACAGAGCGGAGCGGACAAA
Organism: Comamonas guangdongensis; assembly: GCF_041079535.1. Classification (NCBI taxonomy): domain Bacteria; kingdom Pseudomonadati; phylum Pseudomonadota; class Betaproteobacteria; order Burkholderiales; family Comamonadaceae; genus Comamonas; species Comamonas guangdongensis. The sequence goes on from NZ_JBFYGN010000039.1 coordinate 6,534, forward strand.
GAAAAAGCCCGTACCGGCTTGGGGTTACGGGCTTTGAGCGGCTTGGCGCCGGAATCTGGTGCGCGGAGCCGGACTCGAACCGGCACGGTGTTGCCACCGTCAGGACCTAAACCTGGTGCGTCTACCAATTTCGCCACCCGCGCGGTCCAGCGGCGCGAATTCGCGCCTGCTGGGGTCAAGGCGGAGATTCTAGCCGCAAATTGCATGTCCCAGGGACAAGCCAGGTCAGGCACTCTCCTTGCCGATCCGGAACGCGGCCGCATACATGGCCGGCAGCGCCAGCAGGGTCAGAAAGGTCGCCACGATCAGGCCGCCCATGATGGCCACCGCCATCGGCCCCCAGAACACGCTGCGCGACAGCGGAATCATGGCCAGCACGGCCGCGGCCGCCGTCAGCACGATGGGGCGCAGGCGATGCACGGCCGCCTCCACAATAGCCTCCCAGGCCGGCAGGCCATGGGCACGGCCAGCCTCGATCTGGTCGATGAGGATCACCGAGTTGCGCTGGATCATGCCCATCAGCGCCACCACGCCCAGCAGGGCCACAAAGCCAAAGGGACGCCCCAGCAGCAGCAGGGCCGCGGCCACGCCGGGAATGCCCAGCGGGCCGGTGATGAACACCAGCAGCGAGCGGCTCACGCTGCGCAGCTGCAGCATGAGCAGCGTGAAGGTGATGAACAGCAGCACCGGAACGCCGGCCACGATGGCGCCCGAGCCCTTGGAGCTTTCCTCCACGGCGCCCGCCACTTCGATGCGATAGGCGGCATCGCCGGCCGCATGCCAGCCGGCCTCCATCTCGCGCAGCGCGGGCAGCAGCTCGTTGGTCACCGTGGCGCCCTGCATGCCTTCGCGCACATCGCCCTGCACGGTGATGGCGAAGTTGCGCTTCTCGCGCCACATCACGCCCGGCTCCCAGACCATCACCGGCTTGGCAATCTGCGTCAGCGGCATGGACTGGCCGGAGCTGCTGCTCACATAGACGTCGGCGATATCGGTGATCGCATCGCGATCCGCCCTGGGCGGACGCATCACGATGTCGATGAGCTTGTCGCCCTCGCGGAACTGGCCCACCGTGGTGCCCGTGAAGCTCATGCTGGTGGCATCGGCAATCGACTGGCTGGTGACGCCCAGGGCGCGCGCCTTGTCCTGATCGACCTGCAGGCGGATGACCTTGATGGATTCGTTCCAGTTGTCGTTGATGCCGCGCATATTGGCATTGCCCTGCATCGCCTTCTTGACGTCATCGGCATAGGCGCGCAGCTTGGCCGGGTCGGTTCCCATCACGCGGAACTGCACCGGATACGGCACGGGAGGCCCGTTGGGCAGCAGCTTGATGCGCGCCCGCACCTCGGGGAACTCCTCGGCCATCAGCGCCGGCAGCTTTTTGCGCACCTCCTCGCGCGCCTTCAGGTCCTTGGCCACCAGAATGAACTGCGAGACATTGTTCTGCGGGAACACCTGATCCAGTGGCAGATAGAAGCGCGGCACGCCCGAGCCTATCCACTCCCCAACCGACTCCACACCCCCGAGCTTGAGAAAACGCGCTTCCACACGGCGCGTGACCTCTTCGTTGGCCTGCAGGGCCGTGCCTTCGGGGAACCAGATATCCACCAGCACCTCGGGGCGGCTGGAGTCGGGGAAGAACTGCTGCTGCACCTTGCCCATGCCCACCAGGCCCAGCACGAATACCAGCACCGTGGCGCCTATGGTCAACCAGCGATGCTTGACGCACCAGTTCACCATGCGGCGGAAGCGGTTGTAGAACGGGGTGTCATACAGCTCATGCTCGCCCGCGTTGATGTTGATGCCGGCTTCTTCAGCCGAGACCTCGCCCGAGGCCACCTCGGGCGGCAGCGTGGCCGCATGCGGCGGTTTCTTGAGCAGCAGCAGGCCCAGATAGGGCACGAAATAGACCGAGGCAAACCAGCTCAGCACCAGCGCGATCACGGTCACCGCGAAGATGGCAAACGTGTACTCGCCCGTCATGGACTTGGCCATGCCTATGGGCAGAAAGCCCGTGGCCGTGATCAGCGTGCCCGTCAGCATGGGCTTGGAGGTGATCTCGTAGGCGAAGGTGGCGGCCCGGTATTTGTCGTAGCCCTCCTCCATCTTGCGCACCATCATTTCGACGGCAATGATGGCATCGTCCACCAGCAGGCCCAGCGCGATGATCAGCGAGCCCAGCGACACCTTGTGCAGGCCGATATTCCAGTACCACATGGCCAGGAAGGTGGCGGCCAGCACCAGCGGGATGGTGATGCCCACCACCAGGCCCGGGCGCGGGTCGATGTACCAGCGCTTCCACAGCGGCTGGCGGCCTTCGCGCCGATGAAAGCCCAGGCTGATGAAGCTCACGGCCAGCACCACGACCACGGCCTCGATCAGCACCTGGACGAATTCGCTGACCGAATCGGCCACGGCCTTGGGCTGATTCTGCATATTGCTCAGCGTCACGCCCACGGGCAGGTTCTTGCCTATGCGGTCCGTGGCTTCGGTCAGCGCCTTGCCCAGAGCGATGATGTCGCCGCCCTTGATCATGGAGACGCCCAGCGCAATCGTGTCCTGGCCCTGGAAGCGCACTCTCACATTGGCCGGATCGGCATAGCCGCGGCGGATCTCCGCGATATCGCCCAGGCGCAGCTGCGCACCGGACGGGCCGCGAATCGGCATGTCGCGCAGCTGGTCCAGATCGTTGAACTGGCCCTGCACGCGCAGCACAATGGTCTCGGCGGGCGTCTGCAGCGTGCCCGCCGAGGCGATCGCATTCTGCTGGCTCAGCTGATCCAGCACCTGCTTGAGGTTCAGGCCCATCTGCACGGCGCGCCGGGACAGCTCCACATAGACCTTCTCGTCCTGCACGCCGAACTGCTCCACCTTGGCCACATCCGGCACGCGCAGCAGCTGCTGGCGCACATCGTCGGCCAGGGTCTTGAGCTCGGCATAGCTGAAGCCCTTGGCCTGCAGCGCGTAGATCACGCCGTAGACGTCGCCGAAGTCGTCATTGAAGAATGGCCCCTGCACGCCCGGCGGCAGGGTGTAGCGCATATCGCCCACCTTCTTGCGCACCGTGTACCAGAGCTGGGGCACCTCCTTGGGCGGGGAGTTGTCCTTGAGCTGGAAGATGACCTGCGACTCCCCCGGCTTGGAATAGCTGCTGATCTTGTCGGCATAGGGCACGTCCTGCAGCGTGCGCTCTATCTTGTCCGTCACCTGCTGCGCCACCTGCTCGGCCGTGGCCCCGGGCCAGTAGCTGCGAATCACCATGGCGCGGAAGGTGAACGGCGGGTCCTCGTCCTGCCCCAGCTGGAAATAGGCCGTAAAGCCCAGCACCATGAGGACGACGATGAAGTAGCGCGTCAGCGCCACATGGTCCAGCGCCCAGCGCGAGAGATTGAAGTGCGCGCCGCCCGATCCCTTGGCTCCCTTGCCGCTCATTTGCCGGCCTCCGCAGCGCCTGTCGCGCCCTGCTGAGGCCTGCCGTCCGCTTCCGATGCGGAAGCATCGGGCTCCTTGCCGGCCTTGGCATATTTGTCGCGGTAGATGGTGACCTTCTGCCCGGGGTTGAGCACATGCACGCCCGTGGCCACCACCTGCATGCCGGGCTTGAGGCCGGAGGCGATCACGGCCTCATTGCCGTCGGCCGTGGCGATCTGCACCGGCTGCAGCCGGACGGTGCTGGTTGCGGGGTCGTAAACCCAGACCGCCGTACCCTGCCCGCCGCCGCCGTCCTGGCGCAAGGCCGTGGTGGGCAGCTTGATGACGCTGGCCTCCACGGCGCCGTTCGCCGCACCCGTGCCTTCGGGCCAGACATGGACCGTCGAGCCCAGGGCCGGCAACTGGCCGCCCTGCAGTGCGGCCTTGACCTGGTAGGTGCGCGTGGCGGCATCGGCGCTGGCCGCCACCTCTCTGATCTGGCCCGCAATGGTCTGCGACGCGTCCGACCAGGGCTGGACCTTCACCCCCTGGCCCATGCGTATGGAGCTGCGCCGGTCTTCGGGCACGGCAAACACCGCGTCGCGCGCGCCATCCTGGGCGATGCGCACCACGGGCGTGCCCGCGGCCACCACCTGACCGGGCTCGGCATCGACACCGGTGATCACGCCGTCCACGTCGGCCAGCAGCAAGGTGTAGTTTTCCTGGTTGGACTGGGTGGACAGCTGGGCCTTTGCCTGGTCCAGCGTGGCCTGTGCGGCCTTCAGGCTGGCCTCGTAGCGCTCCATCTCGGCGGCGCTGATGAAATTCTGCGCCCGCAGTGCGCGAAAGCGCTGGGCATTGGCCTGCGCCAGATCGCGCTGCGTGGTGGCCGAGCTCACCTGGGCGCGCGCCGCTTCGGCTCCGAGCTGGTAGTCGCGTGCATCCAGCCGCGCCAGCACCTGACCGGCCTTGACATGCTGGCCCAGCTCCACCTCGCGCCGGGTGATCTTGCCCGCCACGCGAAAGCCCAGGCGCGACTCCACCCGCGCCCGCACATCCCCCGCATACTCCCGGGTCGATTCCAGCTGTGCCTCGCCCACGGTAAGCAGCTTGACCGCGCGCACCGGCTCGGGTGCGGCATCCTTCTTGGAGCAGGCGGACAGCAAGGCCGCGGCCGCCACGACGGAGACAGCCAGCCAAGGCACGACCGGCCTGCGCTGCGGGGATGGAACGGCAAAACGAGAAGACGAAACAGCCATGGTGTTCTGGGCTTGGTGTAGGAGTGGAAAGAGCGGCCGCCGGGCATGCGGCTGCGCCAAAGTCAGACCGGATTGTGCACGCTCGTTCACTTTCTTGCGTCTGTTTTTGGCAGCCCGAGCCCGGCCAGCTCCCTGCCCCGGTTCACAATACGGACCGTGAACCATATGCCTCCAGTGAATTCCGCACCCGCCCAGCCCGGTGCCATCACGCATTACGAGAACTTTCCCGTCGCCTCCTGGCTGTGCCCGCCGCATCTGCGCGCGCCCATCGCCGCCATCTACCACTTTGCGCGCACGGCCGACGATCTGGCCGACGAAGGCAACCTCACCGCCCTGCAGCGCCTGGGCGCGCTGCAGCAATACGCGGCCGATCTGCAGCAGCTGGACACGGCGGGCGAAGCCGCCATGCTCACGCGCACCGCCTGGCCCCAGGTGTTCGGGCCGCTGGCCGTGCAGCTGCAATCCCAGCAGTTGCCCAAGCCCCTGCTGGCCGACCTGCTCAGCGCCTTCGACCAGGATGTGCGCATGACCGCGACCCAGGCCCGCTATGCCGACATGGCCCAGCTGCTCGACTACTGCCGCCGCTCCGCCAATCCCGTAGGGCGGCTGCTGCTGCATCTGTATGGCGTCATCAACCCCAGGGCGCTGATCCAGAGCGATGCCATCTGCACGGCGCTGCAGCTCATCAACTTCTGGCAGGACCTGAGCCAGGACCTGCGGCGCCAGCGCCACTATCTGCCGGACTCCGACCTGGCGCGCCACGGCCTGGCGCGCGATGCCATCAAGCCCGAGGCCCAGGCCCTGACCCCGGCCCTCAAGGCGCTGCTGGCCGAGCTCAATGCCCAGGCGCGCAGCCTCATGAACCAGGGTGCGCCACTGGTGCACCAACTGCCGGGCCGCGCAGGCTGGGAGCTGCGCCTGGTCGTCCAGGGCGGCCTGCGCATGCTGGACAGGCTGGATGCGCTGCAGGGCCGCAATCTCTACCGGCGCATCAAGCTGGGCAAACTGGACCTGCCGCGGCTGCTCTGGCGCGCGGCTCGCATGTAAAAAGGCGCGCAACCATTGATGCATATGCGATGCCAGCTATCAAATTTGAGAACAGAGCACAAACCGCCGGCACATTTCAGGCTTGCGCCAGCGAAAGGCCGGCGCCATGGGACAATGCTGCCCCTATGAATCCGGATCAGTACGTCCAAGACAAGGCAGCTTCCTCGGGCAGCAGCTTCTACTACGCCTTCCTCTTTTTGCCACAGGAACGCCGAGCCGCCATCACGGCCTTCTATGCGTTCTGCCGCGAAGTGGATGATGTGGTCGATGAGGTCTCGGACCCCGGCGTGGCCGCCACCAAGCTGGCCTGGTGGCAGGCCGAGGTGCACAAGGCCTTCGGCGGCCAGTCCGCCCATCCCGTCATGCGGGCGCTGATGCCCCATACCAAGACCTATGGCATAGAGGAGCGCCATCTGCAGGCCGTGATCGAAGGCTGCCAGATGGATCTGGACCAGACCCGCTACCTGGACTTCGCGGGCCTGCAGCGCTACTGCCACCTGGTGGCCGGTATCGTCGGCGAAGTGGCGGCGCGCATCTTCGGCCAGACCGACGAGCGCACCACCGAATATGCCCATACGCTGGGCCAGGCGCTGCAGCTCACCAACATCATCCGCGACGTGGGCGAAGACGCCATGCGCGGCCGCATCTACCTGCCCATCAGCGAGCTGCAGCAGTTCGACGTGAAGGCCCACGAGATCAACAAGCGCGAATACTCGGACCGCTTCACGGCCCTGATGCGCTTTCAGGCCGAGCGCGCCCACGGCCTCTACGACAAGGCTCTGGCCCTGCTGCCTGCGATCGACCGCCGCGCGCAAAAGCCCGGCCTGATGATGGCCAGCATCTACCGCACCCTGCTGCGCGAGATCGAATCCGAGAACTTCCAGGTGCTGCACCAGCGCATCAGCCTGACGCCGCTGCGCAAGCTCTGGCTGGTCTGGAAGATGCAGGCCCTGGGCCGCATGTAGGCCGGCCATGAAAGTTGCCATCATCGGTGGCGGCTGGGCCGGCATGGCGGCCGCGGTGCAGCTCGCGCTCGACGGTCATGCGCCCACGGTTTTCGAAGCCAGCCGCCACCTGGGCGGCCGTGCCCGCAATCTGGAGCTGCCGGACCGCACCCAGGCCGACAACGGCCAGCACATCCTGATTGGCGCCTATACCGATTGCCTGAGGCTCATGCGCGAGGTCGGAGTCGACCCCGCACAGGCACTACTGCGCAGGCCGCTGGCCATGCGCTATGCCGATGGCTGCGGCCTGGAGTTTCCCGGGCTGCCCGCACCGCTGGATGCGCTGGCCGGCATCGCCGCTGCCGACGGCTGGTCGCAGCATGAACGCGCGGCCTTGCTGGCCCGAGCCCTGCGCTGGCGGCTGCAGGGCTTTGGCTGCGCGCACACGGCCACCGTGGCCGATATCTGCAAAGGCCTGCCCAGGCGCTTGCTGGACGAATTCATCGAGCCGCTGTGTGTCTCGGCCCTCAATCTGCCGGCCGCCCAAGCCAGCGGCTCCGTGTTTTTGCGCGTGCTCCGCGACGCCCTGTTTACGGGCAATGGCGGCTCCCATTTCCTGGTGCCGCGCCGCGGTCTGGGCGATCTGTTTCCCCTGCCTGCGGCGCAATGGCTGCAGCAGCAGGGCCACGCGGTGCACCAGGCCTGCCGCATTCAGCAGCTGATTTCCCAAGGCCGGCAATGGCAGCTGCGCGCTCAGGGTCCGGAGCTGGCGGCCGCGCTGGAGCAGGCCCGCTTTGACGCCGTGCTGCTGGCCTGCCCACCGCAAGAGGCCGCCAGGCTGGCGCGGGCAGCCGCCGCAGACGAGCGCCTGCCTGCCAGGGCCGGCGTGCACTACCAGCACTGGGCACAGGGCGCACAGGCGCTGGAACACACGGCCATCGCCACGGTCTATGCCCACACCCACCATCGTCTGCCGCGTGCACTGCCCTGGCTGGCGCTGCGCACCAGCGAGCAACATCCTGCGCAATTCGTGTTCGACCGCGGGCATCTGCATGCGCACGATGCGACCCAGCAGGGCCTGATGGCTTTTGTCATCAGCGACTGCCACTTCGACCGCGCAACGCTGGAGCTGCAGGTTCTGCAGCAGGCCCGGGAACAGCTGGGCTGGCATGACATGCAGGCCATCCAGACGGTGATAGAGAAGCGCGCCACCTTTGCCTGCACGCCCGCGCTGCAGCGCCCGGACATGGAGCTGGGCCACGGCCTGTGGGCCTGTGGCGACTATGTCGACGGCCCTTATCCGGCGACGCTGGAGGGCGCGGTGCGCAGCGGCATGGCGGCGGTGCGGCGGATGGCCGCATAGCCGGCCTTGCTAGTTCCTATGGGCTAGTGCAAACCGCGGTGCACTGGGGAAAACCTGATGCGGCCATGGTCCAAATAGCCGAGTTTTGACAGCCGTTTGACAGCCACAGTTGCAACCATGGGCCGACAGTCCCTCTGCATTCAAAGAAGCAAAGCCACGGAGACAAAATGGCATCGACACTCGACAAATCCACCCACGAAATTCTGAACATCTCGCGCCGCCATCTGCTGACCGGCGCAGGGGCGCTGGCCTGCAGCAGCTTCTTGCCCGGCATGGCCCGCGCCGCCGAAGACGGCTGGCCCGCACGGCCGGTGCGCTTTGTGGTGCCGTTCGCGCCTGGCGGCAGCTCGGAGATCGTGGCCCGCTCCACGGCGGCCGAACTCTCCAAGACCCTGGGCCAGAACGTGTTCGTGGACAACAAGCCCGGTGCCGCCGGCAATATCGCCATGCAGGAAGTGGCGCGCGCCGACGACCAGAGCACGGTCATCCTCGGCCATATCGGCACCCTGGCCGTGAACCCTTATATCTTCGACAAGCTGCCCTACGACCCGAAGAAGGACTTTGTGCCCGTGAGCCTGCTGGCCAAGGTGCCCAGCCTGTATGTGGTGCACCCCGACCTGCCTGTCAAGAACATTGCCGATCTGGTGGCGTATGCCAAGAAGAACCCCGGCAGGCTCAGCTATGGCTCGGCCGGCAACGGCAGCGCGGGCCATCTGGCCTTTGAATATCTGAAGATGACGGCCGATATCTTCATGCTCCATGTGCCTTATCGCGGCACCGGCCCCATGATGACCGACCTGCTCTCGGGCCGCCTCGATGCGGCATCCGTGGGCGCGGCCGCGCTGCTGCCCTTCATCAAGGCTGGCAAGGTGCGCTGCATCGCCACGGGCTCCACCAAGCGCCTGCCCCAGCTGCCCGATGTGCCCACGGTGGCCGAACAGGGCTTCCCCGGCTTCGAGATGACCCAGTGGTACGGCATGCTCGCGCCCTCGTCGCTGCAGCGTCCCCATGTGGACAGACTGGCGGCCGAATGTGCCAAGGCCGTCAAGGCCCCCGATGCGCTCAAGCGCCTGCAGGGCGACGCGGCCGAGCCCATAGGCAGCACGCCCGAGCAGTTTGCCCAGTTCATCGCCACCGAGCAGAACCGCTGGCAGAAGGTGCTCAAACGCGCCCAGGTAAAACCAAGCTAACCCACAAAACTAGCGCACACGATCAAAGAGACAGCGAGGAAGGGCCGCCCCGCACCGAAGCTGTCGTCCCCCTCCCGCGAAGCGAGAGAGGGGGAAGCGGCGCAGCCGCTCAGGGGGTGTCTATTTCTCTATCCACCACTGGATGATGATTTTGGCGAGATAGCCCACAAAGCCTACGCCCAGGCCCAGAAAGATCACAAAGGTGCCGAACTTGCCGGCCTTGGACTGACGCGCCAGCTGCAAGATGATGAACACCATGAACAGGATGAAGGCGCCCACGCCCCAGGTCAGGAAAAAGTGGGCGATCTGCTCTTCCGTATAGCCAAATATCACGACAACCAAGTCCTCACAGCCGGGCCCTGGTTGTGGCGTATTCAGGCGGCAGGCTCCATCGCTTCATCCCTGGCGGGGAATGCCGAGGCATCCACCAGATCACGATAGGCATGCCAGCTGGCATGGCCCAGCAGAGGCATCACAAAAACCAGCCCCAGCAGATAGCTGCCGAGGCCCAGCAAAGTTAACAACACAATCAGCGCCGCCCACAAGGCCATAGGGCCCGGGTTGGCCAGCACCACGGACCAGCTGGTCAACACGGCCTGGCGCACGCTTACTCGTCTGTCCAGCATCAGCGGCATGGCCACCACGCTGGACGCAAAAATCGGGGCCGCCAGAAAGCTGCCAAGCGCCATCCACTGCAGGAACAGCTGGCCATCCTTGGCCAGCACCACATGGCGAACAAAGTCCTGCACCGTGGCCACATGCACGGGCGACATCACGGTGATCAGGGACGCCGAAACCAGCACCCAGCCCGTGGCCGCCAGCGCCAGCAGCGCGCCGAACTGCACCATGCACCAGTACCCGCCGCGGCCCGAAGCATGACAGCTTTGCCATTGGGTCCAGCTGCGATGGATCAAGCCCAGGTCCACGGCCTCACCGCGCTCAATGGCCCGGCTGACGGCATACAGGCTGGTCGCCACTACCGGACCGACCACCAGAAAGCCCGACAAGGCCCCGGCCATCAACCAGAAGCGATTGTGCCCGATAGCCAATATCAGAGCGCCGATCAGGACCAAGGCCAGACCATGGGCCAGGCTGATTAAGGGAGCGTTAGCGATGTCCTGAACAGCCTTGCCTAGCCAGACCAGGGGCTGGCTCCAGGCCATGGAACGAACCGGCGCCAGAGGCGGCGGCGCGAAGATGCGGGCGGACAGGCAGGCAGGCATGGGCAGCTCCTCGTTCGCTGCCCGAAAAAGTCCAGCTTCTTCAGATCAGCGATCCGCCAGCCCCTGGCACAACTGCAAAAGGCTGGCCACTGTGACGTGGGGCTCGGGCCCCTCGTGAGGCCATGCTAACTGCGCGCGGTTCAGCCAGACTGCGTGCATACCCGCATCCATGGCACCCTGCGCATCCAGCGCAGCGTCGTCGCCGATATGCAGCACATGCTCCGGAGCCACGCCCACCGCATCGGCCGCCGCATGGAAGAAGCGCGCTTCGGGCTTGGCCATGCCCGCACCGCTGGCCGACAAAGAGGCGCGAAAGTGCTGGCCTATACCGACCACATGCACATTGGCGTTGCCGTTGGACAGGGCCACCACCGGCCAGCGCTGCGACAGAAATGCCAGGGCGGGCAGAGCATCGTCGAACAGCTCCACGCGCTGGCGTGCGGCAAAGAACTCGTCGAATGCGGGCTCGGCCAATGTCGGGTCGTCGCCGGCGCGCGTCAGGGCCAGGCGTATGGATTCGCGGCGCAGGCCGCTGAGATCGGCTTGCAGGTCGGGGCGCAGCTCCACGATTTCATGCCGCAGCGCGCGCACCCTGGCGGTGTCGCCAAGATGGGCCGCCGTGGCCGGCGCATGCTCGGCCAGCCACTGCAGCAAAACGGCTTCGGCCTTGGCAATCGTGGGCCAGATGGGCCACAGCGTGTCATCGAGGTCCAGGCTGATGGCGCGAATCTGCCCGCTGCGGCGCAGCCGCTGCAGGGCTGCTACGGCGATGTCGGTGGTATCTTGGGATTGCATGCCCCAAGAATAGCCGCCAACGCAATGCCTGGCAGCCGCTGCGCCCATCTCATTAGCTGACACAATTGCAACATGCCATCACGCTTTGCGCCCGAACCCAGCTTCCGCCACGATCAATCCGCCCGCACCGCCGTTCTGCTGTGCAATCTGGGCACACCCGATGCTCCCACGGCCGCGGCCGTGCGCCCGTATCTCGCGGAATTCCTGGGCGACGACCGTGTGGTGGAGATTCCCAGGCTCGCCTGGTGGCCGATTCTGCACGGCATCATCCTGCGTACGCGCCCGGCCAAGTCGGCGGCCAAGTACGCCACGGTGTGGCATGAAAAGGATGGCTCGCCGCTGCTGCACTGGACCCGGCGCCAGGCCACGCTGCTGCGCGGCTGGCTGGGCGAGCGCGGCCACAATGTGCTGGTGCTGCCCGCCATGCGCTACGGCAAGCCGTCGATTGCGGCCCAGCTCGATGCGCTCAAGAAAGAAGGCGTGACGCGCATCCTGATCCTGCCGCTCTACCCCCAGTACTCGGGCACGACCACGGCCAGCGTGTTCGATGCCGTCTATGACTGGGCCAGGACCCAGCGCCATATCCCCGAGCTGCGCTTTGTGAACCGTTACCACGACGATACCGGCTATATCGAGGCCCTGGCCCAGCGCATCGAAGCCCATTGGCGCGGCCATGGCCGCGGGGAAAAGCTGGTCATGAGCTTTCACGGCGTGCCCGAACGCACCCTGCATCTGGGCGACCCCTACCACTGCGAATCGCACAAGACCGCGCGCCTGCTGGCCGAGCGGCTCAAGCTCAATGCCGACCAGTACCTGCTCACCTTCCAGTCGCGCTTCGGCAAGGCCAAATGGCTGGAGCCCTATACCGAGCCTTCGCTGATTGCCCTGGCCCGGGCCGGCACCAAGCGCGTCGATGTGGTCTGTCCGGGCTTTACCAGCGACTGCCTGGAAACCCTGGAAGAAATCAACCAGGAGGCTCGCGAAGCTTTTCTGCACGCGGGCGGCCAGCAGTTTGAATACATTGCCTGCCTCAACGACAGCCCCCCCTGGATTACGGCGCTCAGCGATATTGCACAGCAGCATCTGCAAGGCTGGCCGACCCAGCGCGAAGATGACGCAGAACTGAAAACCCGGGCACAGCTGGCCAAGGCTGGCGGCGCAAGTCAATAACGCCCAAAGTACCCCTACCTGCATGACCAGCCATCCTCTCTTGCAGTTTCGTGATTTCTGCACCGCAGACCTGCCCGTCATGACCCTGGCCATGGGCGATGCGCGGGTCACGCAGTTCTATGGCCTGGAGACAGAGCAGGCCGATCCACAAGCCATCGCCCGCGAACAGCTCGGCTGGTACCGGGAGCAGGCTGCAGAAGGCGAAGGCTGGTGGCAGGCCATCTGCGCGCAAGGCCAGGTGCTGGGCGCCATAGGCGTCTATGACCGTGATGAGGATGGCGACAGTGCCGAGCTGGGCTACTGGCTGCTGCCCGGCCATTGGGGCCAGGGCGTGATGCGCCAGGCATTGCGTCAATGGCTGCCCCTGGCCTTTGAGAAGCTGAAGCTGCACAGCGTCGTGGCCTATGTAGAGCCCGAAAACCTTGCCTCAACCAAGCTGCTGACAGCGGCAGGCTTTGCACACGAAGGCTTGCTGCGCGAATGCACCAGACGCGGCGAGCGCTATATATCGCTGCACCGTTTTTCGCTGCTGGTGCATGAGTGCTAGGCACAGGGATTGGATAGCTGGCAACGCTTATCCATGAATCGCCCAACAGCAATTCGGCTCGAATTCTCGCGAGCGGCAGCCTCCGAATCTCGCTCATTACCACAAGCAATAAGCAGACAAATTTTTCATGGTTGGGCCGCCGCGTCCAAAGCCGGACAATAGAGGCCTCGGGCATCACCACGCCCGTCGACAGTTCGGCATATCGCCGATTCATGCCATGAAGAAAACTCTTGCCACTTATGTGCTGGGTCTGGGCTTTGGCCTGGGCACCGGCAGCTGGGCTTTTGCGGCCCAGCCTTTGCTCACTCCCGAACAGCTGCAGCCGCTGCTGCAGCAGACCGATGTACGCCTCATCGATATCCGCGACCCCAAGTCCTTCGAGGCCGGCCATATCGCCGAGGCCGCCAATGCCCCTTACGGCAAATGGCGCGGCCCGGCCAGCAACCCCGGCGAGCTGCCCGACCAGGCCAAGCTGGTGGCGCTGGTGCAATCCCTGGGCCTGACGCCGGCCACGCATGCCGTCGTGATTTCCAGCGGCGCCGACGCCACGGACTTCGGCGCCACGGCCCGCGTGTACTGGACGCTCAAAAGCCTGGGCCTCAAGGAGCTGTCCATCGTCAACGGCGGCATGAAGGCCTGGGAAGCCGCGGGCAAGCCCGTAGGCAAGACCCAGACGCAGATTGCGGCCAGCAGCTACGCCCCGACTTTTGACGCCAACTGGCTGGCCACCCAGCAGGATGTGGGCAAGCATGTCGACCTCTCCAACGCGGCCCTGGTGGACTCGCGCCCCGATGCCTTCTACCAGGGCAAGACCCGCGCGCCCGCGGCCAAACTCTCGGGCACCCTGCCCGGCGCCCAACAACTGGATTTCAACCAGTGGTTCGTGCCCGGCACTTCGCAGTTCGTGGATGCCGCCAAGGCCAGGGAGATCGCCAACAAGATCCAGCGCCAGCAAGGCCAGGACATGGTGGCCTTCTGCAACACCGGCCACTGGGCGGCCACGGACTGGTTCGGCCTGTCCGAGATGGCCGGCCTGCCCAATGTGAAGCTCTACGCAGGCTCCATGGTGGACTGGACCCAGTCCAAGGACGCACCACGCATGGCCAACCAGCCTGGCCGCGCCCAGTCGCTGGCCTATGACGCCCAAAAATGGTGGGAAAAAAATTTCAAATGACCCCCTGAGGCGCTGCGCGCCTTCCCCCTTGGAGGGGGACGACGCCTTCGCCGCAAGGCGGCTTTTGCTCGGCGTCTCCTGCGAAAGGAACGGTGCATGCCGCAAGGCATGAAGATGCGCTGAGCCATTGATCACCGATTTGTTAATTTGATACCCAAAACATGAAACGACTTCCCATAACGGCCTTGCTGGCCGTTTTCTTTGGCTGGCTGCTATGGTCGGTCTCGGTGCGCCAGGCGGCGCTGTTTGCCGTGGGCATAGGCCTGGGCGCCGTGCTGGCCGGCAAGCGCTTTGGCTTCACCACGGGCTGGCGCATGCTGGTCGAGGAAAAAGACGGCAGCGGCATCTTCGGCCAGCTGTTGCTGCTGGCCCTGGCTGCAACCCTGGCCATGCCTTTGCTCGGCCATTTCCCTGAACTGACCGCAGCCCTGGGCCCACCCAGCATCAGCCTGCTGGTTGGCGCCTTTGTCTTCGGCTTGTGCATGCAGATCGCCGACGGCTGCGGCAGCGGCACCCTCTACAAGGCAGGCATGGGCATTCCCATGAACACGGCCATCCTGCCCTTGTTTGCAATCGGCAGTTTTCTGGGCAGCCTGCATCTGGGCTGGTGGCTGGACCTGGGCAATACCGCACCCGTGGGTCTGGTCAGCGCATGGGGCTGGGCTCCGGCGCTGATCGCCACCTTGGCCGCACTGGCCGTGATCGCGGCAGGCGTGGCCCTGTACGTGAAACAGGCCAACACCGCCCTGAACCGTCCGGCCAAGCCTCTGCTGGTGCGCAAATGGCTGGTGGGCGCCGTGCTGCTGGCCATCCTGGCCACGCTCAACCTGATCATTGCGGGCCAGCCCTGGGGCGTGGTCTACGGCTTCGGTCTCTGGGCCGCCAAGATTGCCAACGCCACGGGCGCCGTGGATCTGGCCGGTAACTGGTTCTGGAGCCAGCCCGGCAATGCGGCGCGCCTGCACGAGACCGCGCTGCTGGACGTGACCAGCATCACCAACATCGGCATCCTGGGCGGCGCGCTGTGGATTGCCGCCGGCAAGCCCGCCGCGGCCAAGGCGCTGACGGGCACGCAATGGGTCGTGGCCCTGGTCGCAGGCCTGGTGCTTGGCTATAGCTCGCGCCTGGCTTTCGGCTGCAATGTGGGCGCCATGCTCTCGGGCATCTCCACGGGTTCCATCCACGGCTGGATCTGGGTGCCCTGCGCCTTTGTGGGCACCATCTTCGGCCTGCGCATTCGCCGCCGTTTCGGCTTTTAAGTCAGGAGACTCTGCATGACACAACAAAACCTCTTGCGCAGCTTCTTCTGGAGCGTACTGCTCGTCTTTCTGGCCTGGGATTACTGGCAATCGCCGCCCGTGGACCTGCGCTTCGAAGCACCGCTGATTGCGGCCGGCTCCGGCCAGGAAACCCATGGCGGACACTGCTCCATGCCGTCCGGCAAATAGGGACGGACGCAAAAAAGCCCCGCATGCGGGGCTTTTTTTATGGCTCTGTCTCCGTTCAGTGTTGAACTCTCCATATTTCCCGCCAGTCCAACGTACATGTAGGACTGTCGGGAGACTTCAATGGACTCA